>CAKZQV010000183.1 GCA_937141895.1 uncultured Verrucomicrobiota bacterium | reverse complement strand
CTTATTGTCCCTTGACGATGCGGGTCGGGAGGCGTAGTTTCCTCGTCTTGTTGATATTTTGGCTCTGGTAAAGGGTGGCCCATTGGCCGCTCTTTTGTTCTCTATAGGGCCGGTTATTTGAAATCGAAGGTTTAGTGAAGGAGGTAGCGGTAATGAATCCTGCTGAGTTGAAAGCCGTTGTCGAGTACATGGAAAGCGAACGCGGCGTTGAGCGCGATGTGATTATTCGTGCGATTGAGCTGGCGCTTCAGAGCGTGGCTGAAAAAAATGGCATGGAAGACGACACCCTGCGCATTTCCATTGATCGGAAAACGTTTGATCAGAAAGCGTACCGTAAACTTTCCGACGGTTCCGAAATTGAAACCACTCCTCCGCGCATGGGTCGTATTGCTGCACAGACCGCCAAACAGGTGATCATGCAGAAAATCCGCAATGCCGAAAAAGAACTGATCTTCGAAGAGTACAAAGATCGCATCGGTGAAATCGTCACCGGTACTGTGACCCGTTTTGATCGGTCGGATGTCGTGATTGAGTTGGAGCATGGCGAAGCGATTATGCCCTCCAAGGAACGTGTGCCGACCGAAGAGTATGAAGTCGGCGAACGCATCCGTGCAATTATTCAGAATGTCCGTGAACGTGAACGCGGTCCCGAGATTGTGCTCTCTCGAAATAACCCCGATTTTGTCCGTCGACTTTTCGAACTGGAAGTTTCGGAAATTTCAGACGGTACGATGGAGATTAAAGGCATCGCCCGCGAGGCGGGATACCGCTCTAAAGTTGCGGTCATTTCGTATGACGAGCGTGTCGATCCGGTCGGCGCCTGCGTCGGCATGCGCGGTATGCGCGTTAAGAATATCGTACGTGAGCTTTCCGGCGAGAAAATCGATATTGTTCGATGGAGCGAAGATATCCATACATTGATTACCAATGCGCTTGCACCGGCCCGCCTGAAACATGTGGACGCCGATCAGGATACGCAGACCGTTCAGGTTACCGTTGAACCAGATCAGCTTTCGCTGGCGATCGGTAAGCGTGGGCAGAACGCCCGTCTGACGTCCAAGCTGACCGGCTGGCGGGTCGACATCCAGAAGGATGAAGAGAGCATGGACTTCGAAGAGCGCGTGGCCGTTGCGGTGACGAAGCTGGCTGCGATCGAAGGCATTGGCGACGAATATGCAGATAAGTTGGTCTTCTCCGGCTTCCTGACCCTAGAAGGTATTCTGGCCGCCGATATGGACGACCTATCCTCCATTGAGGGCATTTCCCGCGACCAGGCGAAGAGTATCTGGTACGCCGCCGAAGGCGAGTACATTAAAGAACATGGTGAGATTTCAGAATGATGACAGTATTACAAACCGCTAAAGATGTCGGCGTTTCGGCCGACGAATTAATCGAGATTCTGGGCGATATCGACATTGCTGTCGAAAGCCCGGAATCCGAGCTCTCTCCGGAGCAGATCACCCAGGTCTGCGACGAACTGGGCTACGCTTCCATTGAGGAAGCCCGTGAGGATAATGCCGGAGTCGAGGTTGAAGAACCTGCACCAGCTGTTGCTGAAGAGCCGACTGCCGTTGAAGCGCCTGCCGAAGAAGCGGCCGTTGAGGAAGCGCCTGCTGCTGAAGCACCGGTTGTCGAACCCGTTGTTGCAGATGTGGGCCCGACTTTGATTGAGCTGAAGAAGCCGAAAGTTGTGGTGAAAGAGTTCGCAGAGATGATGGATCTCAAGCCCAATGTCGTGATTGCCGAGCTGATGAAGATGAATGTCTTTGCTACGATCAATGCAGAGATCGATTTGAAGATTGCGAAAGAAATCGGCGAGAAGCACGGCTTTACGGTGCGTAAGGAAGAGAAGAAAAAAGCCGCTCCGCAACAGCCTAAAATTTCCGCAAAAAAAGCGGCGGCAAAGAAAAAGCAGGAAGCAGAAGATACCCCGGATGCTCTGCTCCCGCGTCCGCCGGTGGTTACGTTTATGGGTCACGTTGACCATGGTAAAACGTCGTTGCTCGACAAAGTGCGCGATACCCGTGTTACGGCCGGTGAGTCCGGCGGCATCACCCAGCACATCGGGGCATACACCGTTGAGCTGAATGACAACAAAATTACCTTCCTCGATACCCCGGGCCACGCGGCATTTACCGCCATGCGTGCTCGCGGTGCTAACCTGACTGATATTGTGGTGCTGGTTGTCGCGGCGGATGATGGCGTAATGCCTCAGACGCTGGAAGCGATCAAGCATGCTAAAGCAGCCGGCGTTTGTATTATCGTTGCCATGAATAAAATGGACCTGCGTTCAGCGAATCCGGATCGCCTGAAGCAACAGTTGCAGGAAAATGAACTGATGGTTGAAGACTGGGGCGGCGATATTGGCTGCATTGGTGTAAGTGCACATACTGGTGAAGGTATTGATGGACTGCTTGAGCGTATCCTGCTCGAGTCCGAGATGCTTGAACTGAAAGCCAACCCGAACAAACCGGCCAACGGTTTTGTGGTTGAAGCACAGATGGAGCAGGGCATGGGCCCGACCGCTTCAGTACTCGTTAAGGAAGGCACGCTGAAAGTCGGCGACGCCGTTACCTGTGGAAAATACTGGGGACGCATTAAGGCGCTGATTTCTGATCAGGGTAAAAAGATCCGTACGGCAGGACCTTCTACCGCGGTTAAGATTCTCGGCCTGACCAATGCGCCGGGTGCCGGGGATGAGTTCCAGGCGATGTCTACCGATAAAGAAGCCCGGGCAATTTCTGAAGAGATGCAGGCTGAAGACCGCCAAGTCCAACTGGGTGGGGCGAGTGCTGCTGCTCCGAAAAAGATGTCGCTGGATGATCTCTTCGGTACGGCCGGTGTCGGGAATGAAAAGAAAGAGCTTAAGGTTATCATTAAAGCCGACGTTCAAGGTTCGGTTGAGGCCATTGCCCATTCATTGAGCGGGATTAAGAGTGATAAGGTTGAGATCAATATCATTTCCAATGACGTCGGTAATATCACACCGAACGATGTGATGCTCGCCAGTGCTTCCGATGCCATCATTCTTGGATTCCATACCGGAAATGAAAACGGCACCAATGCCGCAGCTAAACGCGAAGGGGTTGAGATTCGCCTATACAGCATTATCTATGAACTGATTGAAGAAGTTGAAAGCGCCATGAAGGGTTTGCTTGAGCCTGAGCTGCGTGAGCAGATTATCGGCGAGGCTGAGATCCGCGAAGTATTCGAGCTCAGCAAGAAGAGTAAGATTGCCGGTTGTATGGTGATGAGCGGACGCGTTACGGCTAAAGCCAGTATCCGTATTAAGCGTGGGAGTAACATCCTGTTCAATGGTCTTATCGGTTCACTTAAACGTTTCCAGAACGAAGCTGCCGAAGTGCGTCAGGGCCAGGAGTGCGGTATTCGTCCGGACAACTTCACGAACTTCGATGCGGGCGATACGATCGAAGCTTACCTCGTTGAAAAGATCACGCAGGAGCTCTAACGCGAAGCGTTCATCGATCGTTCAAAAAACCGTTCGCATGGCGAGCGGTTTTTTTGCGTCTACACCTTATCATTTTTAATGCGCTTCATGATGTTTAACTGATCGTCATAACTTCAATAACATCATGTGTTTTTATAACTCAAACCGTTTGCATAAAACTGTCATTGTGCTTATAAACGTTTATCAGAAGGGCGGTCATTCATTGACACTTCATAGGATTGCAAACTCGGAACTGCATTGAAGATACAACAATGACCGTTTGTCAGGAGTGAAAACCAAGGAGGCTACAATGGCAGCAAAGAAAAAAGCAGCAAAGAAGAAGGCCGCGAAAAAAGCACCGGCCAAAAAGAAAGCCGTGAAGAAAGCACCGGCCAAAAAGAAAGTGGTGAAGAAAGCCCCGGCGAAGAAAAAAGCCGCGAAGAAAAAAGTGGTGAAAAAGGCCCCGGCCAAAAAGAAAGCAGCCAAGAAAAAAGTGGTGAAGAAAGCCCCGGCGAAGAAGAAAGCTGCGAAAAAGAAAGCTGCCAAAAAAGCTCCGGCGAAAAAGAAGGCCGCGAAGAAAAAAGTCGCTAAAAAGAAAGTCGTGAAAAAAGCCCCGGCGAAAAAGAAAGCGACCAAGAAAAAAGCGACCAAGAAAAAGGCCGTAAAGAAAGCTCCGGCGAAGAAGAAGGCTGCGAAAAAGAAAGTCGCAAAGAAGAAAGCCGCCAAAAAAGCCCCGGCGAAAAAGAAAGCCGCGAAGAAAAAGGCCGTAAAAAAAGCCCCAGCGAAAAAGAAAGCCGCGAAGAAAAAAGCGGTGAAAAAGGCGCCAGCGAAGAAAAAGGCCGCCAAAAAGAAAGCGACCAAGAAAAAGGCCGCGAAGAAGAAAAAATAAGCTGACCACCAGCTGACTTGAAAACGCCCTGTATTCACGGGGCGTTTTTTATTGTTCGTTCTCTGGCTTTAAGTCTATCTTCTGCGCAAATCAGGGAAGAGGTAACCTCTATGAGATGTCCGAAATGTGAAGGCCGAGAAAACCGAGTGATCGACAGCCGCGAAGTGCGTAATGGCGATGCCATTCGGCGCCGGCGGGTCTGCGTTGGGTGCGGCCACCGCTTCACAACCTACGAAGAAATTCAGCGCGCACAGCTGCAGGTCACCAAGCGTGATGGACGTCGGGAAGAATTAAGTCGGGATAAACTCGTCAAGAGTCTGAACATTGCCTGCCGGAAACGGCATATCAGTGTTGAGCAGATTGAGCGAGTGGCCGATGCGATTATCATGGAGGCCGAATCCGAATTTGAAAAAGAGATCCCTTCCATCATGCTGGGAAAAAAGGTGATGACGGCGTTGGAGAAAATCGATGAAGTGGCGTACATCCGCTATGCCTCGGTTTATCGTCGATTCCGCGATGCCGGCCAGTTCATGAACGAGGTTGAGCGCCTCATTGGGCGCGAATGAGATCTGCCGCCTTCCAGACCTTGGAAATGCAGGATGCCTGGACGGCGCATCTGCAGGATGTTTTCCAAACCTTGGACATTCCGCAAGGACCGGTTACTGAACACGTGGCCGCCAGTGTTGCGATGTATTGCCGGGAGTTTCATCCGCAGGGATTGCAACGAGGCGATCTTGTTCTCCTGATTGCGCGCGCCTTTTCGGCCATTAACGATCGTGATGTTGCGCGTCGTGCAGTGTCTTCGATGAAGCCGCACCATCGGCATATTGATCGATGGTTCGAAATTCTTTCCGAGCTGGATCATTTTCCAGACCTGCTTCCTTACTTTTCTTTAGGGGTCATTCGTCCGGCCGACTGGGCCGGCGCACAGCTGGATCGGATGTGGACGCTGGACTTTTCCATCCTGCAGCTGAGCGATGCAGAAAAGCATGAAATGATGCTCTATAAAACCATCCGCGCGATTGTGGATCACATGTATGTCTTCTGGGATTCAACCGCTGGCGAAGGGGTGCTTGGTTTGAAGGGGCTTGATGCGTTTAACGTGGAAGAGGGACGCAAGCTTAAGCAAACACTCACGCAGCGGCATGACTTGCTCCGTTTTATTTCCGACCTTTTTGAACAACAGAAAATTTCCAGGGATTGGAACACGGTTCCGACGCTGATGAATCTTGATTTATAACCCGATGGATTTCCAATGATTGGATCGTTTAAGCAACTTGATCAACGGCGCAAACAGCTGGAGAGTCAACAACCGGTAATTCCTTTGGACCACCCGGTGTTGAAGTCACCATTTCTTCCAATCATTGGAAGTATCTTATCGGGCGTTTTGCTCGCGCTTGCTTTTCCAGGGTTTGGAAATGCGACGTTGATTTTTGTGGCGCTTGTGCCGCTGATGTTTGCGGTGCAATCGGCTTCGGTTAAAAAGGCTGCGTTGCTTTCGTTGCTTTCGGGTTTTGTCTTTTTTGTGATGTCACTTTGGTGGCTGAGTAATCTGACGAATCGGGTTGAGGGTTTTGGATTGAAGACCAGTGCCATGCTGGGCTTCGCAGTTCTCGCGCTTTATTGCGCGCTCTACTTTATGCCATTCGGCATGGCCGTTGCGCTCGGTACCCGCAAATGGATCGGTAATGTGCTGTGGAAAAATGTCCGTTTCATGGGCGCGGTTACGCTGGTGTGGGTCGGCTCGGAATATTTGCGCGGTTTTTTGTTCACCGGCTTCCCTTGGAATCCGCTCCGCGTGTCGCAGTATGCCCACCCAACCATTATTCAGGTGGCGGAGTGGGGTGGTGTTTCGATTGTTTCGGCGTACATCGTTTTTATGAATGCAGGTGCTTTCGTTACGTTCCGCCAATACACCCATGGCACACGCGCCAAAATGTATAAGCCGCACTTTGAGCTAATGATCGGGATTGTTCCGGTTGCGTTGTCCGTGGCATACGGCATGAATATTCTGATGAATCGCCAGCAACTGCCGGACATTGTGAATGTGGCGCTGGTGCAACCGAATATCGAACAGGCGGCCAAGTGGGATGCTGAAAAGGATCAGGAAATCCGCGATATGCTCGAAGCATTAACCACGGTGGCTTCGCAGAATGATGAAGTGGATATTGTGATCTGGCCCGAAACGGCCGTGCCCGATTTTGTGCGGACCAGCCGTATGAGTTACGACATGATCCGCCGGGTGACGGCGGGAGGCGTCCCGGTTTTGGCCGGGACCATGGATGTTGAATTTACCGATACGGGCAAGCGCTACTACAACAGCTCGATTCTGTATGGAAAAGATGGCGAAGAGATTGGCAAATACGATAAGCAGCATCTCGTTCCATTTGGTGAATATGTTCCTTTTCCGAAGCTGATGCGAACGTTCACACCGATTGATGTGGATTTCAGAGGCGGTGCAGGAAGCACGGTTATTCCGTTGGATGGCAAGGCTTCGTTTTCGGTGTTGATTTGTTTCGAGGATATTGTCGCGCCGCTGGCGCGGAATGCCACGCTGGCCGGAGCCCGGTGGTTGGTGAATCAGACGAACGATGCCTGGTTTGATCCGTCTTCGCAGTCCGAGCAGCATCTGGCGCATGCCGTTTTTCGTTGCGTTGAAAACCGCATTCCGATGGCGCGTTGCTGCAACACCGGAATCAGTGCGCTGATCGATGCCTACGGAAATGTGGGCCTCCGCACCGAGCCCATGACGGGCACGGTTGACAGCGGCTATCTCTTCCCGCGTTACCGGAACATGGAACATACCTTCTACACGCGCAAAGGTAACGTGGTGGGGAAAGTTTCTCTTGTCGGTGGTATCGGAGTTTTCCTGATGCTTCGTTTCGGAACCCGGATCAAACGGAAGAAAAAAGATGAAGGTAAAAACTAGTGCTGTTCTTTTCCTGATAGCGGTTGTTCAGGTGGAGGCCGCTGTCACGTTTACCAACCTCATTGCCGAGCAGCGGGAGGGGAGTAAGTTGGTGGATATTACCTTCGATGCGTTCAACGATTCGGGGTCATCGCTCGGCGTTTCTGTTATACTG
>CAKZQV010000182.1 GCA_937141895.1 uncultured Verrucomicrobiota bacterium | reverse complement strand
GGTTTGATGCGGCGGATACAGGTTTTGATCATCTGTTTCTGAATGACGGGCACTTCTTCGGCCGGAATTTCAATGCCGAGGTCGCCGCGGGCCACCATCACCGCGTGCGCCACATCCAGAATGGATTCGAGGTTGTCGACCCCTTCTCGGTTCTCGATTTTCGCGATAATTTTTATAGGACTTTTCCGCATGTCCAGAATGCTCTGAATCGCCATGACATCATCGCGGCAGCGGACAAAGGAGTGAGCAATAAATTCAACTTCGGAGCGTGTGGCCCAGTCGATGAAATCCGCGTCTTTTTCGGTGAGCGCCGGGAGACCAAGTTCAATATTGGGCGTGTTGACACTTTTATTGTTTTTCACGATGCCATTGTTTTCGGCACGACAGACCAGAAGGTCAGCTTTTTTCTCGATGACGGTCAGGTGGGTTTCTCCGTCGTCGATCAGAATATTGCTGCCGACTGCGACATCGTGAACGAAATCATCATAGTTCACCATGAAGCCGTTTTCCGGGGTTTTTTTGTCGCCGATTTCAATCAGGTCGCCGGTTTCGAGTTCAAGGATGGTATCTCCCAACTCGCAGGTGCGGACTTCCGGGCCTTTGGTGTCAATGAGGATGCCGATACTGTCAGAGACCGAGCGGATGCGTTCGACCATCATATCGGCTTCCTGGGTCGTGATGTGCGCGGTGTTGAGGCGGGCGACATTCATGCCGGCCTCGAAAAGTTGTCGGATGAAATCCGGTTCGCAACGGTTCCCTGCAATGGTGGCGATTATTTTCGTTTGTTTTTTTAGCATAGGTCCTCACTGGGGTTGCAAGCGGTGTTTTTTATCAGATTCGACCGGGGGTGCTAGTCCTTAATGTAAAAAAGCCCTATAAATATGTGAATGCCGAATGGACTGTAGTCAGGCGCAGGAAATGGAAATCGAACGGGTGACGGATGGGTGAAGCCTACCAATGCGGCGGGCGTTCATTGCCGGCAATATCCTCGCCGTTTTGCAGTTCGCGCAGTCGTTCTTCAACCGCTTCCAGTCGTTGGGAGAGTCGGCTAATGTCCTGTTGCTGGCGGTAAATTTCCTCGTTCAGGTTCAGAATGGTCTGATCCTGCATCGCGGCGATAGATTCAAGCTGGATAATTCGTGTTTCCATGGCGTGAACGGTAGCAGATTCGTTCCGTAATAAGAGCTGATAAATCACCTTTTGACGTTGATGGGCTCCACGGTTTTCTTAACAATGTATTGAACACTCGGAGCAGGTGATATGTCGGGAAGTGCGCAAGATACACGATTCTTATTGCAGAACCTCATGGAGCACATGACGGACAATATCTATTTTAAGGATCGTGAGTCCTGCTTCATTATGGTCAACCAATCCTTTGCCCGGTGGGCCGGCATCTGCAAGGAAGAGGTCATCGGAAAAACCGATTTTGATCTGTTCGCATCAGCCCATGCGCAGCAGGCCTATGACGACGAGCAGCGTATTATCGCGACCGGTCAGCCCATCATCGGAGTCGAAGAAAAAGAGACCTGGGAGGATGGGCGGATCACCTGGGTTTCCTCCACCAAGATGCCGCTGAAGGATGAGGACGGAAACATTATCGGCACCTTCGGGGTTTCGCGCGACATTACCGACCATAAAGAAGCCGAGCTGCGCGCCGCCTACTATGCAGAGCAGGTCAGCAAGATCAAAGATGAGATGGAAGAGGATGTCCGCATGGCGGCCGAGCTTCAGAAAACCTTTTTCCCCCGAACCTATCCCGTCTACCCCGCAAATGTCTCTGAAGAAGAGAGTACATTCGATTTTCAGCATTACTATAATCCCAGCGGCGGCGTCAGTGGTGATTTCTGCACGATTTATCAGCTGTCAGAAAACGAGGTTGGTATTTTCCTGTGCGATGTCATGGGGCACGGGGTGCGTGCCGCGTTGGTCACCGCGCTGATCTGTGCATTGGTCGAGGAGACTGCACTCGTTGAAACCGATCCGGGAACTTTCCTCGGACGGATGAATACGATGCTGCTGCCGATTTTGCGGCAGGAGGATATTTTTCTCTATGCGACCGCCTGCTATATGTTGCTCGACATGAAGACCGGGAAGCTCCGCTTTGCCAATGCGGGGCATCCGGTACCGCTCCATTTCCAGGCCTTGGAAAAAAAGGCCGCCTGGTTGATGGACGATCCCGGGCTGCGCGGGCCGGCACTGGCGATTGCCGAGGGCATGGCGTTCCAGACCTTGGAACGCGATATTGCCGTGGGCGACTCCGTGGTCATGTATACAGATGGGCTCTATGAGGTGATGGGTGCCGACGACGAGGAGCTCGGCGAAGAAAAACTGTTGGCGACCGCATCCCGACTTTTTGGTGACCGGCTGCGGGATGCCTTCCCGGTGTTGGTGGAGGAGATCCGCAGTCAATCGGCTGCGGGTGCTTTTGATGACGATATCTGTATGGTCGGGTTTCGCCGAAGGAAAGCGTAGGGGATGACCATGCACTTTAAAGAAGAAGATTATTCCCGACTGCTGGAAAATTTCATGGTGAACATGACGGATGTCATCTATTTCAAAGATCTGGAATCGCGCTTCATAAAAATCAACGAAGCCTGCGCACACAAGCATGGATGGGAATCGCCCGAGTTCGCGGTGGGGAAAACAGACTTCGATGTTTTTTCCCCCGAACATGCGCAGAAGGCGCTGGCTCAAGAACGGCGCATCATCGCCACCGGCGAGCCCCGGATTACGGCCGAAGAAAAGGAAACCTGGCCGGATGGACGCATCACCTGGGTGTCATCCACCAAGCTTCCCCTGCGAGACCAAGAAGGGCGGATTATCGGCACCTTCGGCATGTCGCGCGATATCACGCTGAAGAAAGAGGCGGATCTGCGCGCGCGCAAATATGCCGAGCAGATTAAAGCCATTACGGCCGGTCTGGAAGATGATGTCCGCATGGCTGGCCAGCTTCAGAAAGGCTTTTTCTCTTCAAGCTATCCAGAGTTTAAAAACTCCGGCCGCCAGCCCATCGAATTTTTGCACCGCTTCATCCTCAACCGGCAGGTTACCGGCGACTACTGTGCATTTTTTCAGGTGTCTGAAACCGAGGCCGGTATTTTTCTTTGCGATATCAGCGGGGTCGGTATCCGTGCCGCACTGGGCACGGCGCTGATCCGCGGTATTATCCAGGATCTGAGCTCCTGCTCCGGTCAGCCAGGAAAATTTCTACACCGGATGAACGAGCTGCTGCTGCCCCTGCTTGAGGTGAACGGCGAGCTGCTGGGTGCCTCCGCCTGCTATATGGTGATCGACCTGAAAACGGGGCGGGTAAAACTCGCCAATGCCGGACACGCCATGCCGGTTCATTTCCGGCAGGAATATTCCGCCTCATGGTTCTCGGAAGATCAATCGGTTATCGGTC
>CAKZQV010000181.1 GCA_937141895.1 uncultured Verrucomicrobiota bacterium | reverse complement strand
TCCAGTTGACTTCACGCCCGGTAACACCATAAACGGCATTGGTGCGGTTACCGTTGAGGTCGTACCAATAGTTATGCGTAATACCAACGCTAGTTTCGGAAGTAACCCGGTTGAGGTTGTCGTACGTATAGGATACATCCGCCTTGCTGTTGGCGGACTCCGTCACGAAGCGCAGATTGCCTACGTCGTCATACGTATAGTCCCGCGTGTGGTCGGGATTTGATCGATCGGTCCCGTACTTCACGAGATCGAGACGGTTGCGCAGGTCGTAGATGTAATGAGTGACAGCGCCGTTGCAGTCGATGCGCTTGATTCGGTTTCCAAGCAGGTCGTATTCGGCTATTTCCACAGCGTTCGTGCCGTTTTCCAGCGGATAGACCGTGTGGGTTTTCCGATTCAGGCCGTCATACTGGAACTCGGTGGTATTGCCCTCTCCATCCGTCAGATGCGTCTGGTTTCCATTGGCATCGTAGGCAAAGGAGATGGTATTCGTGATGGCATCGACGGTGTTGGTCAGGCGACCAAAGGCGTCGTATTGCATTTCAACCGTTTTTTGATTGGCATCGTGGGTAAAGCGGATGTTTCCGCCTTTATCGTATTCATTGCGCGTTTTCGGGCGCACGGAGACTGTTACTCCATTGCTTTGGATGTTTACTGCCGGGGCCCACGTTTCATACAACCGGTTATTGGCGTCGTAGAAGTTGGTGGTGGTATTTTCCATGGCATCGGTTACGGATACCACATTGCCCACGTGGTCATAGATGGAGGAAACCACGGCATGCACCATCTGTGTGGAACCGTTCGCAACGTAGGCCGCTCCGTCGTATACCTTCGGCGCAATGGTTTCCACAACCCGGTTATCGGCACTGACTGGCAACGTTCCGTATTGATTGACCTCTTCGCCGTCGGTTATTTGCCCCGCCGCCTTGCAGGAGAACACAGGGTTTCACTGAGGCACGAAAACTCTGCGAATGGACGTTCCACCAAAACATCATCCGTTGCTTTCTATTAATCCGCTGCCTCTTTCATGAAATTCTACGAAGAGCCTAATTAGTGTAGATTAGTGGTTAAAAACATTCTGAACCTTGATGCGAAAAATTAGATTTTACAGTGTACTAGGATGATTGATCAGAAATGATCTAAGCAGGACTTACAGGATATCGTCGCTGCTGGGATCTCGGCGAATCAAGCGCAACAGGGGCATCGACCGATTGAATCATTGATGTGCGGGCAGATATGCTCGCTCCCTTTGGACAACACTTCACAGCCTGAACTACGGGAAAGCTGAATGGAATTCATCCGCAAGTCGACGCCATCCAAGCCCCCGAGTTTTCGGCGTATCCCTTTGATATGGGTATCCACGGTGTTTTTGGAAATATTGAGTCGGCCGGCAATCCCCTGGGCCGTGCAGCCTTTGCCAACCATGCAAAAAATCTCCAGTTCCCGCATGGATAATTTTTTCAATACATAATGCGCATCGTCCTCCACCGAAAGAGCGCGGCAGATCAACTGGTCAACGGCCGGCAGAGAATCCTCGGAGGCCACCCGGTTGAGCACATCTTCCAAATGCTCATCCAGCAAATCATGGCACAGCAGAAACAGGCGATGTCGGTGTTCCTTGAAATGACTAACAGAACTCCCCGCCATGGACTGCATGTAACAAATTACAATGCTTTCCGTATGCTGCTCAAACAGACAATGCAGCAACAATTGCGAACAACTTCCATGCAGCTCCATGCCCAGCAGATAAAGATCCGCTCGAGAGACCGTGCCGTCCAAAAGCTGCTCGGCCGAAAAACAAAGCAGATCCACGCCCGGCACGCGCCTGGCCACTTCTTTAAATGCTTTGATATGAAGCGGATTATCATCCACCACCACGACCTTTTTTCGGCCTTTTTCATGAATCATCATACAGAAACTCCCTCTTAATAGCTCCGTAGTCGTTCTGACCCACCGTACATCTTCCCAAAAAAATCAAAATTCTAAATTGTCATACCGATGAATACCCTGTTCTCCATGGATATCCATTGAGCAGGGGTCGAATAAACCCCGTCGACGCCTAGTGCAAACCAGCTCGCATAGGTTTAAAAAAAAATACAATATGTTATTATTAAATTGCAACATGATAATTATACTCACCATTAAAAAAGAAGATTTTTCCGAACTTCATTCAGACAACAGATGTCGGAGATGGAATTACCAGGCCCCGCTTGTGTACGAAGAGAACGCAAATTAACCGTAACCCGAGTGTCCGTCAAACTGGGGTTACTTCAGTCTGACCCTTTCTCCTGACCCTTTCTCTCGGAGCAGTTGGAGCGGTTTCAGGACTGAGATACCTATGGAGTCCACCTGCGGTGGTGAGGTCTGAATATGCTCACAGCTTCTGCATCGCCTTGCTGCACGGATGCCTTCTTGGTCATCCTCCGGCGAGCACCCAGATTAAATAAGGGGTTCTTCCGCGGAAGAACCCCAGGAACCCTTTCGGTTATTGGAGATCCGGTCTATTTTTCCTGGTAGAGCAGTTCAGCCTTTTCCACCAAACGAATAAACTCGGCGCGGTAGCCTGCATCATCCGAACCTTTGAAGGCTTTCGCCCGTTCGAGCACATCCTCGAAACTGGCATTGCCTCTGTATTCCGAATCGCGCAGCAGCATGCCGAATTCGGCCACAGCACTGGCAAAGGCCAGGTTGCCGGAATTGGTGATGGCATGAATATCGTTCACCGCCACGGCGCGTTTAATCAGGCGGCTTTCGTCCTCGTCCGGATTTTTGTAGCGCAGCTTCACCATCATCAGTTCATCGCTGTCGATCATCTGGGTTTTCTGATATTTCAGGTTTCCGGCCATCGGAACGTTCAGGTCCGATCCGGCCGGGATCAGTTCATAGAGCGCGGTAACGGTATGCCCCGCACCCAGCTCCCCGGCATCCTTGAGATCATCATCGAAATCCTCTTTGGCGAGCATCCGATTTTCGTAACCAATCAGTCGGTAGCCCTTCACATGCTTCGGATTAAACTCAATCTGGATTTTTACATCTTTGGCAATCGTTACGAGCGTACCGCCCATTTCGTTCACCAGCACCTTCTTGGCTTCGAGAATATCGTCGATATACGCATAGTTACCGTTGCCCTTGTCGGCCAGTTTTTCCATTTTGGAATCTTTATAGTTTCCGGTTCCAAAGCCCAGAACGGTCAGATAGATGCCCGTTTTTCGTTTATCCTCAATCAACCGAACCAGATCGCCATCGGAGCTCATGCCCACATTAAAGTCGCCATCTGTGGCCAGGATGACGCGATTGTTACCTTCTTCCATGAATTCCTGTTTCGCCAGTTTATAGGCCAGTT
>CAKZQV010000180.1 GCA_937141895.1 uncultured Verrucomicrobiota bacterium | reverse complement strand
CCGTTTTCGTGTAAATATTTTCATGGATCATGAAGGGGTCGGTTGCGTAATGCGCCAGATTCCGTCTCGGGTTCCAACCTTTGAAGAGCTCAATATCCCTGAAGGTGTGCGTTCCTTCTGTTTCCTGACAAAAGGGTTGGTTATTGTGACCGGACCGACGGGAAGTGGTAAATCTACTACGTTGGCCGCCATGGTTGACCTCATCAATCGTACCCGCCGCCAGCATCTGATTACCGTTGAGGATCCGGTGGAATTTAAGCACCGGTCGCTGGGCTGTCTCGTCAACCAGCGCGAGGTGCACGTGCATACCAAGAGTTTTGCCAACGCGCTTCGTGCAGCGCTTCGTGAAGATCCCGATATTGTGCTGGTGGGGGAAATGCGCGACCTTGAAACAATGGAAATTGCCATTGAAACGGCCGAAACCGGGCACTTGGTTTTTGGCACATTGCACACAAACACCGCCTCAACCACCGTAGACCGTATTATTGATAAATTCCCGGCGGACCGTCAAAATCAGATTCGCACCATGCTTGCGGATTCTTTGAAGGGTGTGGTTGCGCAAACATTGTGTAAACGTATTGGAGGTGGCCGTATTGCCTCGTGCGAAATATTGATTGTGACTCCGGCAGTGGCCGCCAATATTCGTGAAGGTAAAACGCATCAAATTCCGTCGATTATGCAGACGGGTAAAAATGTAGGGATGTGCACGTTTGCCGATGACCTGCTGAGTCTGGTTAAGCGAGGTGTCATCACGCCGGAAGAAGCCTACAGTAATGCCATTGATAAACCCTTCCTGCAGAAAAAATTTGAAGAAGAAAAAATCATTCTTGATCTGTCAATCACATCGCTTGATGACATTGATATGCATATGGACGAAGGGGAAAATGCCTCGAAAAGTGAAAAAGCCCGAAAGAAACTGCACGTTAATCCCCGTGATACCGCGGCCCTGCGGGAATTGATCACGGTTCTGGCCACTGACGAAAATTCAGATGAACGGAATGGCGTTGAGGCGCTGGAATATTCGCAGAAACTGCTGGATATTACCGGTCAGAATGATGCCCTGACTCTCGTGCTGATTGGCGCCTCCTATGCTGAACTTTCTCACTTTGGGGAAGCCGCCGAATGGGCGAAAAAGGCAACTAAAGTGGCTAAATCCAATAAGCAGAAAGAACTTGTGGTCAATATTGCGCGGCACATCAACCTCTATAAACGAGGCATTCCGCTGCGCGGTGAGTCGCTCTAAGTTTCCAGACGCTGGAAAAAGAGAAAACGCGGTTTTCCAATCATTGGAAACCGCGTTTTTCATTGATTGGAGAAAGTTTTTGCTGAAAAGGTGATCATGTATATAATATATTCCGATTCTTAACATTCGGAGACCAACATGAAGGATCAGAACGAGAGTAATTCCACCTATTTGCCGCCTTCTCGCGTGAGCGAAGGCGCCTTTTTCCAATCACCGGAAGATTATCAAAAGCTGTATGATGAAAGTGTGGCTGATCCGGATACGTTCTGGAGTAAGCAGGCCTTGGAAAATATCGATTGGTTTCATGAGTTCACTCAGGTGAGTGACTGCGATTTTAAGCATGGCATGGTGTCCTGGTTTCTTGGTGGAAAGCTGAATGTCTGCCACAACTGCGTCGACCGGCATCTTGCGACGCGCGGCGATAAAGTCGCTATTGTCTGGGAAGGCGATGAGCCGGGGGATACACGTAAAATCACTTATCGTGAATTGCATCGCGAGGTTTGCCGTTTGGCCAACGTCCTTCGACATAACGGAATCCGAAAAGGGGACCGCGTGGCCATTTATATGCCGATGATTCCCGAGGCGGCTTTTGCCATGCTAGCCTGCGCCCGCATCGGGGCCGTTCATAATGTGGTCTTTGCGGGTTTTAGTGCGGAAGCCCTGCGCGACCGGATTATTGATGCCAAATGTAAAGCGGTGATCACGGCGGATGAAGGCCGGCGCGGCAAAAAGATTATTCCGCTGAAACGTCCGGTGGATGAAGCGGTGATGGCCTGTCCGACGGTGGAGCATGTTTTCATGGTTCGTCATACGGAATCCAAAGTTCCGTTCTATGAGCCGCGCGATATTGACCTCGGTCTGGCGATGAAAAACGAGCGCCCGTACTGCCCGATTGAGCATATGGGGAGCGAAGATACGTTGTTTCTGCTGTATACCTCCGGATCGACGGGAAAACCGAAGGGGATATCACACACCAGCGCCGGTTATCTCCTTTATACGATGCTGACCCACCGCTACGTGTTTGATCACCGTGAAGACGATATTTATGCGTGTGTGGCGGATATTGGTTGGATCACCGGTCACAGCTATGTGGTGTATGGACCGCTGGCGAATGGCGCAACGACCGTGATGTTTGAATCGATCCCGACCTATCCGGATTCCGGACGGTATTGGGATATGGTGGAGCGCCATAAAATCACCTCTTTTTACACGGCGCCGACGGCGATCCGCGCGATTGCCAGGGACGGCGATGCCTTTGTGAAAATGTATGACCGTTCAAGCCTGAGAATTCTGGGTTCCGTGGGCGAGCCGATTAATCCGGAGAGCTGGCAGTGGTATTATCATGTGGTCGGCGAGGGCCGGTGCAATATTGTGGATACCTGGTGGCAGACGGAAACCGGCGGAATCTTAATCACTCCGCTGCCGGGAGCAACGCCGACCAAGCCGGGGTCTGCAACATTGCCGTTCTTTGGAATCGAACCGGTCCTGTTGGATGATGAGGGCCATGAGCTTGAAGGTAACGATGTCGCCGGTCTGCTTGCGATTAAAAGCCCATGGCCCTCCATGGCTCGAACCATTCAGGGCGATCATGTCCGCTTTACCCAGACCTATCTCGACCCGTTCCCTGGATACTATTTGACGGGTGACGGGTGTCGGCGCGATGAAGATGGTTATTATTGGATCACCGGTCGTGTAGATGATGTGATTAATGTCTCCGGACATCGCATGGGAACAGCCGAGGTGGAAAGTGCACTGGTGAGTCATCCGGGTTGTGCGGAAGCGGCCGTCGTTGGATTCCCGCACGAGATCAAGGGGCAGGGCATTTTTGCCTACGTCATCCTCAAAGAAGGGTTCGATGCCGATGCCGAGGTGGTCGGTGAGCTTAAAAATGAGGTGCGCACGCATATCGGTCCAATCGCGGCGCCGGATCATATTCTGATTACATCCGGCCTGCCGAAGACGCGTTCGGGAAAAATTATGCGCCGAATTCTCCGTAAAATTGCCAGTCAGGAAACGGAGGATCTCGGGGACACTTCCACCTTGGCCGATCCGTCGGTGATCGATCAGCTGATTGAGAAGCGATCGAAGCTCTGATCCCTGC
>CAKZQV010000179.1 GCA_937141895.1 uncultured Verrucomicrobiota bacterium | reverse complement strand
CAACTGGAGGGTGCGGAAATACATCCGCGCCGGAAATAACTGAAAAATAAGGGCGAAATGAATGAATTGTGGGAGACCGAGTAGGTCAGCGAATAGAGTTGAGATCGAAAATGAACCACTCCTTCGTCGTTATTTTCTTCGAAAATTATCTGCGCTTCGCTTCGGGACGATGAAAGTCACGGAAACAGGTAAAATTGGACGATCAGGGCGCGGTGAAGCGACCGTTCGATTTGAACGGGAGGTGCTGGATTGCAGATGATTGGGCAGAGCTTAAGCAGCTATGCGTTCGTACCACGCGAGTACGCCGCCGAGAGCCTCGTGGCGCATAATTTCGCCTTCGCTGGTCGGACTAAACTCAGGACGCAAAATCTTGTTCCCGATGTCCTTTCCTTGATGCGGTCTCTCGTTGTTGTAATACGTCACCCATTTCTGATTGATATAGTCGAACTGATCAAGGCTAAGGCAAAAGACAACGGTAAGCGTCAGCAAACGGTGAGCGAGCCGCATGACGAGTCCCTTAGGGATGCTACTGCGAAGCAGGGCACAACACTAGGAAATTTGGTTAAATCGCTTCCTGTGGCAGGAGCTTTGAAACCACCTCAGGGAATTTGTAATCCATTAATATGCATTAAGTTGTGATGAATTCTGGTTTGTGGAGTTTTTCACACTCGAGGCTCGCATCCTCCACCAGCCTTCGCCAAGGCTGCTGCGGTCAAGAGCCTTGAAAGGATTTCATGCATTACGTCTACCTCATCCGAAGCATCACTAACCCAGAGCAAACTTATATTGGTCTTACCGATGACCTTAAAACCCGCCTAAACAAGCACAATGAAGGCGGTTCTCCACATACCTCAAAATATAAACCGTGGGAATTGGTGACCTATCTCGCATTTTCATCTCGTGAACAGGCCGCCGAGTTCGAGGCCTATCTCAAATCGGGATCCGGTCGCGCTTTCGCTCAGAAACGTCTTTGGTGATTCACTTAGAAGAGGAGAAATTATCTCGGATTTCTCCGCCTGATTCCTTCTCTGTTCTCTGTTTTCTTTCATCGGCGTCCTCGACAAGTCCGAACACAAATATCCCGCGTTCTTCCTCATACTGGCGAAATACGTCGACTATTCGCTCAATCAAATCATTTATATCCATCGGTTATTGGGGGGCGATCAAAAGTTCGAAATTGCGATGTTCGGACGGGGTTGAGAGACTTCAAAATGGATAGCAGAATGGTGTTTACAACCCGTCCGGAAAAACAGAGACACCGGCTTGCGAAGCAAACGGTGAGCGAGCCAAATGGCGAGTCCCTTAGGGATGCCACTGCGAAGCAGGGCACAACACTAGGAAATCGGGCTTAATAAACTTCCTTTTTCAATATTGAGAGCGGCTTGAAGAATGTGGTGTAACCAGTTTTAAATGAGTGTTTTGCGGAGGTGAAAAATTTCAGAGAACGGTTGTGTTTGGACTCCGCTCCCTCCAGGCATCAGCCACCAACGAGGGGCGGCGGCAGCGCCCCAGCACGTTGATCAGCCTTGAAGTCCATGAAATTTGTAGTTTGTAGCGCATGCCTATCGGCTCCTTTAAATATGGCTCGTTAATACGCAAAATAAGTGCCAACCCGAAGACGGAATGGCCGGAATGCGCATAAAGTCTTGCCAGAAAACCGAAGTTGCGTAGGTTTGGACTATGGATATGCATCATGACTACATTCCCCTGCCCGAAATCTACTGGTCGTTCGAAACCGGAAAGCCGATCGAGCATTGCAGTCTGTGTGATTGTGAACTGATGATCGCGGGGACGCATTACCTCATCGAAAAAGCCTTTCTCAAGGGCGAAACCATTTTCGAGCATGCGCTCTGCCTGGATTGCTATCAGACAACCCATGAGTCACTTTCGGAAGAGAGCCGCGAGCGGATCAACGCTTACTTTGCCGAGCACGTCGATATGGACCGGCGCCAAGAAACTCTGATCGAACAACATGGCTCCGATCATGAAAAATGGATCGGGCACTGTCTGGTGAAAGGTTTCCCGGTTCAGGAGGTGGAGGAGTATCAGCTCTACGGGTTCTGCATCGACCGGGATCTGGTATTCAGCGGAGCACCTTATGTGCTATGCGGCGAGGTCATTGAGGAAATTCTCGAACTCCTCTCTGCCGAAACGCTCGGCGTGATGCATGATCTGACCGAAAAACTTTTCGGCATCGATGCGCCGAAAGATCTGCTTGTTCTGTAAAAAAACCGGCCGCTAATTTCATATAATTGCGCCTAACCGGCTTGAATACGGCGTACTACCTAAGTACCGTGCGCACCTTTGAAAGAGTAAACCGTCCAAACATGGGGAACGGCATCGTCCGGTGGACAAGGGATTTTATTAAATGAGAATCAAACGTTTTACATTTCTGCATCTCATCATTGTAGCGGCCCTGCTGGGCCTGACCGGCTGCAGCCGCACGGCGGAGGACGTAGCCAAGTGGAAATCCTCCGGAAATATTGAAAAACTGATCAAGGCCCTCTCTGACCCCAAATATGAAATTCGGCTCGAAGCCACTCAGGCGCTCGGCGAACTCCAGGCCGAAGATGCCTTGGATGATCTCGCCGCACTCTATAATGATCCGGAAACGGACATTGTGATGGCAGCGGTTGATGCACTGGCAAACATCGGTACGCCGTCCACCATCACCCCGCTCGCTGCAGCATTGAAGCTGGACCCGGTTGAATCACGATTATCCGCCGCGGTAAAACTCGGCGAAATGAAGGCGATCGGTGCCGTGCCCCAGCTGGTGGAAGCCCTGAATGATTCAGAGGAGGAGATCCAGCTGGCTGCCGCCGATTCCATCGGACAGATTGGCGATGCATCCGGCAGCAAAGGATTGGCGGGCAAACTCGACGCCTCATCTTCCAAC
>CAKZQV010000178.1 GCA_937141895.1 uncultured Verrucomicrobiota bacterium | reverse complement strand
ATCCCGCGCGTCCAAATGGTAAAATTCATCGCATTCATCGCGATGGAAAAATCCCGCGCGACAATCCCTACCGCCGGACCAAAGACGCCATCAAGTCGATCTACAGCCTCGGAAACCGCAATCCGCAGGGGCTCGCCTTTCATCCCGAAACCGACGAGCTGTGGGCCTCGGAGCACGGGCCGCTGGGCGGCGATGAAATCAATTTGATCCAATCCGGAAAAAACTATGGATGGCCCGTCATTTCCTACGGCCGGAACTACAATGGATCCATCATCACCGAGTTGACGCACAAAGAAGGTATGGAGCAGCCCATTTGGTATTGGAATCCCTCCACGGCCGTCTGCGGCATTGATTTTTATTCCGGTGACCTGTTTCCAAAATGGAACAACCGGCTGTTGGTCGGATCTTTGAAATATGAAGACGTCCGCGTTCTCAGCCTGGAAGGCCGCCGCGTCATCCACGAAGAAGTGATCCTGAAAAACGCCGGTCGCGTCCGCGACATCTGCACCGGCCCCGACGGCGCTATTTACGTGGTGCTCAACGGGCCCGGCACCATCCTGAAACTCACGCCGAAAAAGTAGGTTTTCCAGACCTTGGAAAGATAGAATTTCGGGCGCGTGTCCATTCCACCCATTGGAAAATCGTTCTTTAAATCACCATGATGACCCAACGTTTAATCGTCGTAATGAGTATTTTGACCGGACTTATGGCGGGGGATGCCGTCGCCCAGCAACCGAAAGCCCCTCCCGGACAGCAAGCCTATGAACGGGCCATGAAGGTCTACGCCGTCGATGTTCCGGCCTCCATCAACCTGCTGGTTCAGGCGGCAAAAAAGGGGCATGTAGAGGCCATGGTGCGTCTCGGCTATATTTATCAGACCGGACCGAACATCAGGCAGAAAGATGCGCTCATCTGGTACAAAAAAGCGGTGAAGGCTGGAAATACGGCCGCGATTTATGAAATCGGATCAATCTATGCGCAAGGGTCCAGGAGGGTTAAGCAGGATTATGCAGCAGCCATTGATTGGTATCAACAGGGCGTCAGCAATAAATCTGTAAAATGTGCGGCAGCACTGTCCGAAATCTATGCCTCGTGCGAAGATCCTAAATTTCATGACGGAGAGAAGGCCCTTTTTCTGGCATCGGCCCTGGTCAAAATGGATCCCGATAACCCGGACTTTATGGATCTATTAGCCGCAGCGTCTGCGCGGGATCTAAACTTTGAACAGGCTTTGAAAGCCGCGTCGCAGGCGGTCAATCTTTCCAATCTGCAAGAGGCCCCACGCCGGCGGGAACTCAGAGAGCAATATCAGCAGGGCATTCCCCATCCCCCCATCGCTTCCGATGTCTGGATGCTGCAGGCGGCCGAAAATAAGAATATCTGGGCGGTCATGAAGCTGGCCCGTCAGGCGAATGACGAGCTCGATAATAACTACGACCCCATCATGGCCCGACACTGGTATGAGGTTGCGGCACAAAGCGGTAATATGGAGGCACTGTTGGAGCTGGGAGATTTGTATTTTCATGGTCGCGGCGGAAATATGGACATGAACAAGGCCTTCTGGCACTTCAGCGAGGCGCTAGAGGCCGGGAACGATCTGGCCTATCGACCGCTCGCTCGCATGTATCTGGGCGGGAAAGGCACTCGCCAGAGTCTGGAAAAAGCCCTTGAATATTATACGCGGTCAAAAGAAGCCTTGGGCGGCTCATACACTCGAATGAATGCGATTAAATTCCTGATGCGCTATCCGAAATCTCCCGAAGAACTCTATCAACAAGCTCTGGAGATCATCGCCAATGACTTACCCCCGAAACCGGGAGCAAAGCCCCGAACGTTTGCACAGAAAACCGGGGATGTATTCACCCGTTTTTGGCTGGCGGCGGAACAGGGACACCCTGAAGCCATGAGAGAATTTGCCGACATGAATTACTACGGCAAACGCTATTTCGTTCGCGAAGGAGAATTAGATGAAACTTCCGGCGGACTGAACAACAACTATGCCCGGGCACTCGACTTCTACCGTCAACTTGAAAGATTGGGCATCGAATCCCCGGAAATGGAACCCTGTCGCGAGCTTTACCTGGAAGAGCTCAAAGAACGACGCAAGCGTGAGCGCAGAGAGAAAGCCAAACAGGACCAGAAAAACGAAAAGTAAAATCTCCCGCGCTTAACAACTCCGGCACCATCCTGCTTGACCCCGAAAAAAAGGCGTCGCATTTAGAGCACGGGACGAACGCCCCCATCGGGTCGAGCCACGACAACAAATCGCTGCGGTGCCGGACCGATATAACCGAAAGGATAACACGTGAGTAGCAACAGGTGGTCTTTGCCGCGATACTTGTCCATAAGGTGTTCCACTTCGTCTTTTTCCACCACATGAATTTCCTGGCATTGGAAGTTTCGGATTTCACCACCGCGCAGTTCAAGCTCGACCGCATCACCCTTGGCCAATTTTTCCAATCCTTGGAAGTGCGTGTCGCGGTGCCCCATAATGAGCGTCGACTGCCCGACCGGCTCGCGGCAGGGGAACAGGGCAAGCTGTTCCTTGTCCGCCCCGTCGAGAACCATCCAATTTATTCCTGCAAAAGGAACCGTCAACCAGGCAAAGGGCTCACCGTGTTCACCGGTTGCGGGCTGCATCCGCACCGAGTTCCAGACATTGAAAGCGGTCCATTGATACCACAGCCGCTTTACTCTTCGACCGGCCGGTCGGGCCGAAACCGCCAGACCCAACAGAAGCAGGAGTATCGGAAGGCTACGCGGCACGGATAAACCTCCGGAATAGGAACGCCCACACAAAAGCGGCCAGCCCGATAAGCAACTGCAGCGTTTCATGCGTGGCCGTGGCATACAGGGTCCAGCCGCGCGGCGCCGGAACAGGAACCTTGACCGAAAGCAGATCATCGCCCTCAACAACCGCCCGCTCTTCCACTGCCACACGGGAGGTAAACTTGGTGACCAGCTGATGATGCATCGCCACTTCAATGACGGCCTGCTTTAACTTGTTTCGGCTTGAGGGATCATCCGTCTGCATCAACTGCACCATCAGATCCTTAACCTGCATCCGCCCATAGAGTTTTTCGATGGCATCGTGGCGTTGCGCCTTCTGCTCGCCGAGATCAATGGAATAACTTTGTTCCACACCATCGATCAGACCATTGATCCGAATGCGGCCCCCAAACCCGGCGGGGGCCTGCGCCACCAACTGAAGTGGACGACCATAAAAGATGTCGGGGCAGCGTTCGGGATAAACGTGCACTTCAGATCCGCCCCAATCAACCGTCACATCCGTGAGAACCGGCGCCTCCAGGGTTTGGAAAAAATCGGCCATTACATCGCCCACATCCTCGTGCGAGCGGATGAAGCGCGATTGCCCCCGCCCGACTTCCGCCATGCGATGCATCAGAAACTCATTTGGTGCACTGCCGATGCCAAAGGTAAACAGCCGCGTATTTTCCAGCTTTTTGGAGAGCAGATGAATCAGCGAATCCTCATTCCCCACATCACCATCCGTCAAAAAAATGACAAGCGGCATACGCCCCGACTCCTGCGGAAGCAGATGAAGCACATGCTCCAGCGCCGGTTGCATCTCTGTTCCTCCGCCGCTGGACATCCCGGAAATATAATCTAAAACCTCCGCGACTTTTTTATCGGTTACGTCACGAAGCTCCGGGCTGAAACTGCTGAACTCCGAGGCAAACCGGACCACGGTAAAACGATCACCGGGCTGCAGAATTTCAATACACCGCTTCAGTCCGCTCTTCGCCTGCGCCATCGATGCGCCGGACATGGAACCGCTGGTATCGATCAGAAATACGACATCCTTCGGCAGCGCTTCATGTTTACGCTGTTTTCCAATGGGTGGAAAAACACTCAGCAGGCCATAGGCTTCCTCTCCGCTGGACTGAACGAAGGTGACGCTCGGCCTTTCATTTTCTTCGAATTGAACCACCATACTGAATTCACAGTCGGGGATGGTGACTGCGTTCTTCAATGAAACGGAATACTGCTCCGTATCCAGCTCTTCAACCTTAAGAGCATGGGTGGTCGAGGTGACCCGGCGTATCGGCAGCCCGTTCAGTGCAACTTCGATAGAGAGGCGATGCCCGGAATCCATATTCGGATGAAGCACCGGCGGATTCAAACGCGCCGCATCGGCAACCTCCGGCTTCGGTTGGCCATTCGAATCAAAGCGAAAGGGCATATAGCGCTCGCCCACCACCATCGGGAAAGTAATGTTGAACCGGTCTTTCTGGAAGCGCAGCGATTCCACGTAGGTGAAGCAGATATCGACGAACTCCCCCGGCAAGAGGTTGGCCACCGCTGTCGTGAAAATATTAGGCCGCTCCTGTTCCAGCAACGCCGCCTTCCTGCCCTCGGCCTTTGCCTGCTCATACGTGGCCTTGGCGGCGTCACGCTCTTTGACCGTGCTTCTGATCACGCGGTCCTTCAGCCGTATTTCAAAATCATCGACGGCCGCACCGGAAGGGAGCGGAAAGATATAAACCGCTTCAAGCGGTCGGTCGACATCATTGGAAAATCGCTGAATCACTTCCGTGCGGGCAATCCCGGCTGTTACATCAATCCGAACCTCGGTCTTTTTCAGCGGCAACACCACCCGAGGCTCATTGGTCGAACCCACCGTGAACATCACCCCGGCCACTTCAGGTTCCGCCTGTACCCAGCTCGCCACACAGACCATGAGTATCCATAATTTTTTCACTGTACCGCCCCCTGCCGTTTGGCCCCGATGGCATACCAGTCGACGTTGCGGGTCAGCAGCATGGCGAGCGCCATGAGTCCGAAGACGAGGGCGGAGCCGGCGACCAAGGCATGATCCTCGGATTGCAACAAAGCAAAGAGTACGCCGTATAACAGAACGAGCAGCCCTCCGAACGACAGACCCCGCCCCACGCCCTTGAGCACCGTGCAGAGGTAGAGGGAAATAATACCCACGGTACCCAGTGTCGCGCTCAGGTAGGAGATACCGAAGCCGAGATGTTCCGACAAGCTGAGCAATAGCAAAAAGAAGATCGCCTGTGCGAGGCCGACGAATCCATACTGAATCGGATGAATCTGCAACCCCGACAGCATCTCGAACATCAGAAAAGCGGAAAACGTGATGAAGATGAAAAGAAAGCCATACTTTAAAGCCCGGTCAGTCATGGAATAGACATTAACCGGATCGACCAGACTCACGCCCAGCTGCTGGACCGGTCCTTTGCGTCCCCGGCTGATATGCTGCTGCGCCGAAGTGGCCAGACCGTTCACATTCCAAGCTGCAGTGAATCCTTCTTCGGAGATCGTTCGTTCCTTGGCCAGAAAGTCGCCGATAAAGCTCGGGTGCGGCCAGTCGGAACGAAGCTCAATCTGATTTTCATCGCCGATCGGAACAAAGGTGAGAGCCCCCATGCCTTTGGCATCGAGCTTCATCTCAAACTCAAACCGCTCCCCGAAGAGATCCTCCATATCGGGCAGCTCCGCATGGATGCCCGACCCTATGTTATCAAGATCACTTCCCCGTTCGATCGCAAGCGGTTCCCCTTGCCACATAAACTCGGGAGCATCAAGTCCACGCAGATCGCTCATAAGGACGCAGACCTTGGCGGAGACCAGCGTCACCTGTGAATCGGCCCGGCGGGCGAGCGTTTTAAAATCGGGAAATACCACGGCTCCGGAAATTAGGCCTTCGCTCTGAAATACATTGGCTTTAAAGATCCCGATGGTACGTTGCTCGGCATTCATCTCGCCGGAATAGTTAAAGGTCTCCGGGAAATACCAGGCCGTTTCCGTATCGACCATTTCTTTGTCGTACCAGGTATCCTTCTCCTGATTATACGTCCGCTCCGTCCAGTGCTCGCGAAACGCGACCGAAAAGACCGGGCCGGCCAGCCGTTGTTCACCCGCGTATTTCGATGCAATATCGCGGCGCACCTCGAATGCCCGATCCTTGCGCTCCCGTGCCAGGTTATCGATCGATGAAAGCGCGATCAGCATCGCAATGGAAATGATACCCAGCACCAGCACTTTCAGAATAAGACTCTTCCGCATGACAAACCTCCGGTTAGTTGTTTCCAGAGGTTGGAGCCCTTGTTTGAAGTGCGTTTGAAGTGAATGTGAACTCGCGGTGAAAAATTCTTATCTTGTGGAGGGGCAACGTTCCCGTTGTCCGCAACTCGTTTTAGGAAACTATGGCCGACGAGGACGTCGTCGCTCCAAAACTAACCCAAAGAGAGAATGGCTTCAACGCCACCGGCCGCGCGATTTCTTATTTCAACCCCGCCGCCATGCAGCCGGGCAATTTCGCGCACAAAATTAAGACCAAGGCCCGAGCTCTTTGGCCCCCCGCCCGGGCGAGGCAGGGAATAAAAACGGTCAAACACACGGTCTAACGCATACGCCGGAATGCCCGTACCGCAGTCCTTCACCAAAACCTTATCCCCCGAAACCTCGAGCTCCACCGTCGCGCCGTCCGGGGAAAATTCAATGGCATTCATCACCAGATTCATGACTGCCTGCCGCAGGAGAAAATAGTTGCCCTGCGGTTTCCAATCCTTGGAAACCTTAACCTGAAAAGAGAGACCTTTCGCCTGAGCGATGGGTAGCAGGCTGTCGGTGACATCATCAAAAAGATCCTGAAGATCAATCAGCTCGCCCTGCCCCAGTTCTTTACGTTTTTCAATGGCCGCCAGCGACAGCATACGTTCCACCAAATCATGCAGTCGTGCCGACTCGGCTTTTATATTGGCAAGAAAACGCCGGCGTTGATCATCGGTCATTTTTTCATTCAGTAGTTCAGCCGCACCCTGAATGGCGGCTAAAGGACTTTTCATTTCGTGGGTCAGCGACTGAACATAATCCTCTACATACTGCTTGCCCTCCAGCGCATCGCGCATCTCCTCAAATGCATCGGCCAGCTCGCTCATCTCGCCGCCATGGCCGAGCAGTGGGCGCTTCACCTTCTGCCCGTCACGAATGGCGCGCGCATAATCGGTCAGTGCACGGACGGGCTGAATAATCCACAACGAAACCGGAATCAGCAGCAAAACCACCGCAGCGAACCCCACCAGCCCCGAAAGGACCAATCGCTTCCGCGCCTGATTCATAAAAGGAGTTATACTGCTGACCGGCTTGCCTACGGAAACCGCTCCAATAATTTCCCCGTTTTGAATGATCGGGGCTCCGACATAAAAATGCAGACTCCCTGGGTCTCCTGCTATTGCATGGCTCGCGCGGGCTCCATATTCACCTTTCAACGAAAGCCGGGTATCCCGCCACTCATACAACGTGCCCGGAAGCAGTTCCCCGGTGGAATCATAAAGAACCTCATGCTCACGGTTCACCACCATCACGTGCAGGTTCATATTGGTTTTCACGTGGTTATAAATCGCCGCTTCGAACCGTCGCGCTTCCGCCGCAGAAATGGCGCGCTTGAAAGCGTCGTCCATTTGCGGGTCAACCGCCAGTTGTTCCGCAAGGATCACCGAGGTGTCCACAAGCCCCTCTTCCATGGTGATAAAATAATGCAGACGGACATCCTTCACGACCCAGTCGATCAGCAAATAAAAACCGGCCGAGAGCAACAGGATTGCCGTCAGCATGAGGCGGGTGCGCATCTTCATCCGTCCACCTTCAGGCAATACCCAAACCCACGCCGCGTTTGCAGACATTCGCATTCCGGGTCCATGTTCCGAAGTTTGGACCGCAGCGTTTTGATGTGCGTATCCACCGTGCGGTCATAACTCGCATCCGGTTCCTCCCAGGCATGGTCCATCAGCTGACCCCGCGAAAAAACCTGCCCCGGATGACGAATCATGAGTTCCAGCATCCGGAACTCATAGCGAGAAAGGGGCAACGCTTCTCCTCGATAGAAAATGCTTTTGGTTTTTTGATCCACCAAAAAAAGCGGTTCCTCCTTTGCGTTTCCAGACCGTGGCACGGCCTGACCACTGCGCCGAAGGATCGCCCGAATTCGAGCCGTGAGCTCCCGTGGACTGAACGGCTTCGACATATAGTCATCCGCCCCGAGCTCCAGCCCGACGATACGATCAATTTCCGATTCTCGTGCCGTGAGAAAAATGATCGGCACATCATGTTCAACGCGGATACGACGGCAGAAATCAAACCCGCTTTCATCCGGCAAACCGACATCGAGAACGATTAAGTCGATCGATTCTTCATGAAGAACCTGTTCGGCAGCTCCTGCCGTGGAGGCATGCACCGGCACCATATTTTCGGTCTCCGCCGCAAAAGCAATGTTATCTGCAATGGCTTGCTCATCTTCAACAATGAGGATCCGCCTGGACCGGCTATGTGAATCAAAACCCATACCTTTTTAAAACACAAAGACACGAAGGACGCAAAGCCTTCGTGTCTTCCGGGTTTTTCCAAGGGCTGGAAATCGACCTCTAACGCACCAGGCCTTTCCACAGAAAGTGCGGCATACTCCAGCCACTTAGCGCAGCTCCTTCATGCGGCAGGAAACTTGCCATACGCGCTTTATTATGAAAGTCTTTAACTATTGCAGAGAACGGAGAAGCTGGGGGTTGTCATGATCAGGGTGTGTTTGTTTTTGCTGGGATTTCTTTCCATTCATTGCGCCGTTGAGGGCAGTGAACGCTGGGATATCAGATCCGGCCCCTCCGCACGCGGCTTTGTCACGCGGTACGCATTCTATGACCACGAGGTACAATGTATTCGGGGCGAGGTGGTGATCCAGGATGGCGCGCACGTCTCAACTGTTTACGAAATTATCTATAAAAAAGAAGCCGTGGCCCAGGTCGCCATGGCACCCGGCTATGAAAATCCGAAAATTGTCCTGCTCCAACATGCGCGCCAGTACGAAGGCACCTATCGCGGCCGCCCAATCACGTGGCTTCATGTTTGGGATCGCATTCACCGCCGGGTTCCACTGCCGGGCTCCGGCTTCTATGTGATCGATCCCGATGGACACATCAGAAAACCCAAGCCCGAAGAACTCATCGCCATACAGGAGAGTCAAAGAAAATGAGATCGATCACACGTATTTTTCTAGCCGCCGTATTCGTTGCGGGATGCACCATGGCTTCGGCACGAGAGCGAAAATCGCCCTTCCAGGGCACCAAGCTCGTATGGGACACGACGCAAGCGGAGCAGTATGCGAACATCCGACAGGAACGCATCGAGTATAACTTCTACTCTCAAGCCCTTACCTTTAACGGGGAGCGAATCCGATTGGA
>CAKZQV010000177.1 GCA_937141895.1 uncultured Verrucomicrobiota bacterium | reverse complement strand
AATGACCGAGCCCGCTCCGGGCTTCAAAACCATCCAGGATGTAAAACATAAATACCATCTCGTGACCACCGCCGCCGAACGCGCGGAACTGGCCGAAAAACTCTCCGGTGTTCTGGAAATCTGTTTTGACACCGAAACCACCAGTCTCGATGTCCGCACCGCTGAACTGATCGGCATTTCATTCTGCATCGAACCCGGTGAAGCGTGGTTCGTCACCCTGCCCCCGGATCTGGAGCAGACCAAATTGGCCCTCGAGCCCTTTCTTCCCATCCTTGGAAATCCGGATGTGCGGAAAGTCGGCCAGAACCTGAAATATGATATCAGCGTCCTGAAATGGAACGGCTTCGAGGTAAAGGGTGAAATGCTCGATACCATGCTCGCCCACTATCTCATTGATCCCGACCAGAAACACAATATGGATCACCTCGCCGAATCGCTCTTGAACTATACCCCCGTCCCGATCGGCGCACTGATCGGCGAAAAAAAATCGGAACAGAAAACTCTGCGCGAGGTCGATCCCGACGAACTCTGCGAATATGCGTGCGAAGATGCCGACATCACCATGCAACTTTGGCATAAACTCAAACCCATGCTCAAGGAGCGCGGTCAAGAACGCGTTTTCTACGAAATTGAAACGCCGCTGATGCCGGTGCTCGCGCAGATGGAATACAACGGCATTAATCTCGATGTGCCCAACCTCGAAGCCTATTCCGAAAAACTCGGCGAAAAAATCCAGGCATTGGAAACCGGCATCTACACCAAAGCCGGAATGGAATTTAACCTTAATTCCCCCAAGCAGCTCGGCGAAGTCCTCTTTGATCTCCTCCAGCTCGTGGAAAAACCGAAAAAGACGAAGACCGGGCAATATAAAACCAACGAAGAAGTGCTCTCTGGACTCGCCCACGAGCACAAAATTGTTCGGGAAATTCTCGACTACCGCGGTCTGACCAAACTCAAGAGCACCTATGTGGATGCCCTGCCGAAAGAAGTTCTTCCAGAGACGGGAAGAATCCATACCACCTTCAGCCAGGCCATCACCACCACCGGCCGCCTCTCTTCGGTTAACCCAAACTTGCAGAATATTCCGATCCGCACTGAAGAAGGCCGCGAAATCCGCCGCGCCTTTATTCCGCGCGAAGGCTTTACCCTACTCGCCTCCGACTATTCCCAGATCGAACTGCGTATCATGGCCGAGCTCTCCGGCGACCAGGGACTCCGAGAAGCCTTCATTCACGGCGAGGATATTCACACCGCCACCGCCGCGCGTGTTTTCAGTGTAGATAAAAAGGACGTCACCCGCGAAATGCGCTCCAAAGCCAAGATGGTGAACTTTGGCATCATTTACGGCATTTCCGCCTTCGGCCTATCCCAGCGGCTCGGCATTCCGCGTAAAGAAGCGCAGGAAATTATTGAGCAGTACCGCGCCAACTATCCCGGTGTGCAGGACTACCTCGACAACACCATCGAATTTGCGCAGAAAAATGAATACGTCCAAACCATCGCCGGACGCCGCCGTTATATCCGCGACATCAACGCCAAAAATCAGATGGTCCGCTCCGGCGCCGAACGTAATGCCATCAACGCCCCCATCCAGGGCACTGCAGCCGACATGATCAAAATTGCGATGATCGCCGTCCAGAAAATGCTCGACGAAAGGAAGACCAAAACCAAACTGCTGCTTCAGGTCCACGACGAACTCGTCTTCGACCTCGCCCTCGACGAAGCCGATGAGCTCATCCCATTGATTGAGGAAAAGATGCGCTCCGCCATTCCCATGGAAATTCCGATTATCGTAGAATCCGGCACCGGCTCGAACTGGCTTGAGGCGCATTAGCAGCAGGGCAGGCCGAAAATAATGTAGACGAAGCATCCTGCTTCGTTGCCGAGGAAGTGACCATGCCCTGTTGCACCTCGGCCGCATCCGTATTCCCCCGCTTGACCAAACCATACAAATAGTCCATATATACCCATATGAAAACGACATTAAATATTGATGACGAAATAATGGCGGAGGCAGCGCGGCTGACGGGCATTAAAGAAAAGACCACATTGGTGCGCAAAGGGCTGGAAGCACTGATTGCGCAGGAAAGCGCTCGCCGCCTAGCCGCTCTGGGCGGAACGGAAAAGGATCTCAAGCCAGTGCCGCGCCGCCGGAGCGCCGCCTGATGGTATTGGTCGACACGTCCGTGTGGATCGACCACCTGCGCTCGGGCAACGCAAAGCTCGCCAAACTACTCGACGATGGCGAAGCGGCGATTCATCCATTCATCATTGGGGAGCTGGCCTGCGGGAACCTGAAAAATCGAAAAGAAATAATTTCGTTGCTTCACGCCCTGCCCCATGCGGACAAGGCCGATGACGATGAAGTGCTGTTTTTTATTGAGAAACATAACATATCAGGACTTGGCATTGGACTGATCGACATCCACCTGCTCGCTTCCTGCAAATTGAACAGCGGCAAAATTCTAACGAAGGATAAACGACTTCAAACAGCAGCTGAAAAACTGAAAATTTCGGCCCATTGACTCATGCACCTTAAAACCCGTTTCCCGATTCTGCTATAGGTTCTTTGGATTTTCAGGGCTCAGACCATTCATAAAGAAGCACTGGATTGCGGATTAAGCCCCAATCAGCTTGCCAAAAAACGACTTTCTTTTCTTAGCTTCAGCCTTTTCGATCTGTTTACGAGTCCGCTCATCCTCTTCGGCCTGCTTTCTCTTGCGCTCTTCGGCTTCCTGCCGCTGCCGTTCCACTTCTGCCCGTTTGGCTTCGGCACGCTCTTTTTCACGCCGATTCTTCTCTTCACGCATAATCTGGGCGTGACTCTTTTTCTTCATTTTCCGGCTAACTTTTTTCTTTTTCCTAATAACCTCAGACTTCTCTTCGGGCACAGGAATCTGAGGTGCTGAAGATGCTTTGGGCAGGCTATGAATAAACGAGAGGTGGTCATCGAGCACATTGCGTTTAGGCTTATGCACTTCCGGAAGACTGTTCAAAAACGAAAGAGTCTCATCTACGTCACGGCCTTCCATTTCTTTGTTTTCAAGCACTGCATCGTCACTGTTCATTATTCAATCCTGCTTCTATTACCAAAATTTTATGCCTTACGTCCTAGGTGTCGTGAACATCATCCAACACGAAAACCGATAAAATTGCGGTTTCGTTAGGCGAAGTTCAAGCCTTTCCATACAGATAAGCCCTCTCCCCATCTTCCCGGCATTCTTCTCTAGCGGCCGATATGAAAGAAAACGGCCAAACCTTTTTGAGCGTATTTCACTCGAATACAAATAGATATGAGATTTAAGACACGAATTGCCACCCTGCAGTCCGCCCTGAATTTCCCTGGGCTTGGACAATTTATGCAGAAGCATTGGATAAGGAATTTGGCATTTTCAGCCATTTTCTCGCCAACTTCATCTGGGTGCTGGGTCTAGCGTTTCACAACATGATCGAACGTGATTGGCGAGTCTATGCCGAATTCGCTCCCGACGAGGGAACCAACAAACTCAAACCTGCAACACATGCAGATTCAGCACTTCGATCAGTCGTTTGCCGTAGATGGGTTTGGAGAGATAGGCGGTCATACCGGCGGCAGTACATTTTTCAATATCGGCTTTCATGGCACTCGCTGTGAGAGCAATGATCGGGACGTCACAATATGGGACCGGCATTTTTCGGATTTTCTTTGTACTCTCAAAACCGTCCATCACCGGCATTTCGCAGTCCATCAGTACGGCATCATATGGTGTTTTTCGAACCTGAAGTGCGGCATCGCGACCATTTTCGACCGTATCCACCACGCACCCGGCCTTCATCAATAAACCTTCAGCCACTTTGCGGTTCAGCCGGTTATCTTCGGCCAGCAAAATGCGCATGCCTTGACGGAGCGGTCGATGCAGACTCTGCTGCCCTGAATACCCCACCTTTTCTGCCACAGGCAGCAACAGGTTAAAATAGAAGGTAGAGCCCTGACCGGAAACACTGTTCACGCCCAGCACCCCGCCCATCAGTTCCACCTGTCGTTTGCTGATCGCCAG
>CAKZQV010000176.1 GCA_937141895.1 uncultured Verrucomicrobiota bacterium | reverse complement strand
CCTGTTCGCCCAGCAGCTTGGCCAGCGTATCCATATTTTTCACGCGGTTGACCATGAGCCGCCATTCTTCTTTATTTCTTCCGAAGGAATCGTTGCCGCAGATTTTATGCTGCGAGGCATAGAGCCCCGTGGCCAACGTCATCAGGGAAGGTCGACATAGCGCGGTCGGCACATAGCCCCGCTCAAACAACACGCCGTTTTCAGCCAAGGTATCCAGATGAGGGGTCTCAATAATCTCATGCCCCATAAAACCATAGTCGGTCCAGGACTGATCATCACTCAGCAGAATGACCACATTCGGTGGCTTTCCCGCCCACACAGCACACGGCAAAAGTAGCGCGCAGGTGCAGACGAGTCGTTTTAAATAACTCAGAGTCATAATCTTCCTGTGTAACTGTGTTTTTATGATACCGACTCGCGCCCTCAGCGGACACGTTCAGGAAGTCAATACACAGCCCGTCGTACAAATTAATTAGCGGGGACTTTCAGCGGTGTCGGCCAGATTTCTGTGCAGCTATCGTCAAAATATTGACCAAGATCGAATTCTTTTAACCGATCCAGATTTTTCGCCAGCCAGGTTGGGGAAGAACGCTGGGCGATAATTTTGCCCCGTTCATCGATAACATTAATCAAAAATCCCTCATACCGCTCGCCACGCCGTTGTTGATAGATATGCTCCAGCACCCAGTCATACATCAAGACGGGCTGCCCCGAAAACGTGAACGTATCCCCTTCCAGTTCGGACGGGTTGAACGTTTGACTTCCCTTATCTAATAAAAAGTTTGCACTACCGCCGATTTCCGAGCCGATGACCCAATATTCAACACGCAATGGATGGTTGTAGCCTTTAGACTTTACCTTGATTTTTGGAGAAAATACATATTCCAGGCATCCGACCTGCCCATTATCGTCATATTTAAATATGCGCTGATCGGAGCTCTTACTTAGATCAAGGACCAGCTCAGGGGGATGACTCAGCGATAAATAGCGCTGGTCTTCTTCTGAAAACTCCTCAATAGAGAACTTCACCTGTTTGCCCTTCGGCGTTTTGAGAACCGCAGTCCGCCCCATCAAGGTTGCCAGTTGCGCTTCAAAACTTTTTCCATCCTTGGACATCCAGGTGCGCATCCCTTCAGATGTATCCTTCGGATCCATTTCATTTGTTTGCGTTGCCCCATCAGAACCCTGCTCGGGCTCAGAAGATGCTAGGCTGGGTTCGGGTTCGGGACTGGGCGCAGCATAATCATTAAATACAGGCCCCGAAAAGCTAACCTGATCCTCCGGCATGCCGCGGTAGATCATATTTTTCTGGGCACGGGTCAGTTCTGCGGTCTGGAAGATCGGAAGAATCGGCGAGCCGTTTTGTCCCCGAGGATAATCAACCCCTTCCACCATCACCCAAAGGTTCGCGTTAAACAGTACCCCCCCACTTTCACCGATGATGATTTGAATATCCTTGGGCTCACCGGCCTTGAGTTCAACCAGATTACCTACGGCGGAATAGTCATGGCAATGATACCATTTTCGATAATCCGCACTGTCCGGAAGCCAGGAGGTGTCAATTAATGGTGGCGTATACTTTTTATCTTCTCGCGAGGCATCCAGAACCACTTTACCTCCTACACGAACCGCCAACACGTTATCGCTGTTACCGACAAACCGGAACTTGATGTCCTCGTGATAAACCAGCTGCCCTTTATAAAGTACGATCCAGAACACCGCCTTATTGTCCGGCTCATCGAATGCTGCGGGCCCCAGAGGCGACATAAGCGGAGGCATGGATACCGTGGTTGAATATAGTTTTTTCGGTGACCGGTAAAATTTGGACAAAGTCGCTTCACGCCAACCGCTCATATGAAATCGAACCAATTCAGCAATATATCCCTCTGATTCAATCCCTGTAACACTACCCCTACGGGTACGGTTGAAATCAATGAACGTACCCTCCAAGTCACTGCCAATACTTTCACTCGCTCCAAAGACGCTGACCTCCGTGAGATCTGGCATGATATCAAATCCAGCAATATCGCCCTCGCCAAAACCTCCCCCCATGCCATTCATTTCAGGAAGCTGAATATCCGGCATATTGGGTTGCTGCACTTTGGTTACGATCCGCGACGTGGATTTCGGTTTGGCGCTCTTCTTCACCTTAACCTTCGGCTTTTTCAGCTTCATTTTAGGACGGTCTACCGGTTTGGGGGGAACAAATTTTTTCTCTTCCTTCTGACTCACGGTAAATACCACCAGCAAACCGGCAAGAACAAAGGCTCCTGCATGCACCAACAAACTGATCACAAATCCGCTCGGGGCTCCTTTAACTACGCCTTTCTTTTTCATTTCACGTCCTCACTTTTTAATTCCTTATAATACACTTTGACTTATTTTCCGGTGCCGTCATTTAACTATATCAGACTTTTTTCCTTCATCGGCGTTCAACATACGCTTCGCATTTCGATACCCAAAAGTTCGGCCAGCTTTCCAATTTTACCGGCCACATGCCCGGTACCGATGGCGCAGTGATGCGCCGGACCGCCCTTCGACCACTCATTCATAAAGCCCTTGGCGCCAATGCTGAATTTATAGCGGCTATTGGTGTTACCGATCTGCAGGATCGGGCCGGAAACGGATTCGCCTTCGGCCACCTGCAGAAAGATGGAGCCATCGCCGCGCTGTACAACCGAAAGAATCGTAACCGGGCCATGCTTCACCGTCATTTGGATGGATAGTCCTTTACCCGGTTTGCCATGATAAACCGGCACGGGAACGAGTCCGACGCGCCCTTCCGCAATCTCAAAGTGCGCCGGGCCGTCGTGACCAAGATAGACCACGTCGTCGACAAAGTCGGAGAGATAGAATTCCGAGAACGAACCACCAGCACCAAGCAGATCCAGAATCTTCATGGCCTGCACATTTTTCACTTCGCACTCGCCCGCGACCGGAATGTTGCGACCGGTCAACAGCGTATTGCCGGCAATAATGGAGGTAACGATGTTTTCATATTCCCCCACGCCTTCATAATAATAAGCCATGGAACCTAGATTGTGTTTGGCAATCAGCTTATCCAGCGCCACCGACGTCTTCGCCGCGCGCTCTATTTCGGAGATCTCACACTCTTCCGATACCTGGAATGTTGAATTAAATTCATTAATTTTTTCCTGCACTTCGGCATCGCTCACCGCGTTGCGCAGTTCAAATAGTTCGCACATTTCCAATAGTTGGAAATGGTTTCCGAAAACGGCCGAGTGCTGCGTGAGATCGCTATAAACATCAAGCATGCCGCAGTAATAATGCCCTAAAACGCCCACGCGATTTTCGCGCATGCCGGCTACGACTTTCGCGGCATCCACCCAGTCCTGAATTTCCTGCCAGGCTTCCTCTTCCTGGAGGTAGCCGGTTACGACGTGGTAATCGATTCCCGTGCGATTAAAGACGCAGGCCAACTCCGGCACGGAACAGGATTGGCAATGTTCCAGCCAGACGCCGGTCATAACCCCGCGGTCACCCAATGTATTGAATGATTCGTAGTCGAGCTGTGCCACCGGCTGCAGGTTCAGCATCACCACCGGCACCTTGGCTTTCTGCACCACTGGCAGAACCGTGGAGGAGAGCGCGTAGGTGGAGATAAACAGGAAAATCACCTCGACTTCCTGCTGTTTAAACAGCGAAGCCGCACCAGACGCCTTTTCGACATTATCCACCATCCCGGCATCGACCACCTCAATATCCATGCCCGCAATGCGGTCACGAATCTGGGCGTGATAGCCGTTCAGGTTTTCAAGTAGTCCGTCAAACTGATCCCAGTAGGTATCAAGTCCAATTGAAAAAATTCCAGCTTTCATATGATATGTTCCTTCTAAATCAGGGTTTTAAAACAGGTTTAATCCAAACGTTTAGTGGGCTGCCGCCGCACCTTCGAGATAGCCGCCAAGGCCAATCAAAACGGTAGAAAGCGCAATCACCCCAATGCCTGCGACCAGGGTTTTGGTGGCCTTTGGACCACTATCTTTCCACTCCTTCAGGTAGAGCGACCACAGGTTGCTGGCAATGATGATAAAGGACATGTGCAGCGTCCAGCTGGCGAAATCATAAGCGCCCATTTTAGTG
>CAKZQV010000175.1 GCA_937141895.1 uncultured Verrucomicrobiota bacterium | reverse complement strand
CGAACCGGACGCGCATGGATAAATTCTTTTGTTCGTGGATGATAATGATAAGCGTCCATAATTACTCCTTAGTATTTAATGACAAACAGAACGGATTTATTGATCGGCCGGGATTCAAGGCCGGAATTTTGAGCCGTGGTTCCCCCGTTAACCGTCGGATATTCTTTCACTCCGTTGTACCCACTATGCGGATCCACACCATCAGCTGTGTCCCCAAGTCGTGGGTCGGTATATGAGTGATCATGCGGGCCAACATCGTCTTCTTGAATAGTTCCCACGCGATCTCCGGTCGTTCCATCTCCGCGATCCGCTCGAGAGGCCGCGTCCGGGTCGGTGCCAGAGCCATTGTCCCAACCACGGAGAAAATACCCTCGATAATCGGGAAGATTAAATGTTGTTTCCCCGTTTCCGTCGCCATAATTACTTTGAATGAGTGCAAAAAGATTCGAATAAGCCTCCCGATCGACAGCAGCGCCTTCACACGGCAGCCATCCATTCGGTTCAACCTCCGTCGGCCAGGCCATAATTGCACCCACCGGAGTCTCCTTGGAATCGACATATGCCGGAGATGCATAAACTCCATCGTGGTCGTGATCTAGCGGCGAATAAGCTTCATCATGATTGTGAATAACCGGAGCCTTTGAGCCTAATTGATCTTTAAGATATAGGGTTCGGTTGGCCAACTGCCGCAGCGGGACATTATCAATTCCGTCTACGCCGCCACGCAATTCATCGAGTTCTGAAAACTGATAAATCCCAAGTTCCCATACTGATTGTTCCTCTTGGTTTGCCATAATTTATACCTCCGGGGAAAACACCTTGAAAATTTTACATCGCTCAGGGGCCACACGACCAATTAAGTCCAATGTCTCATTGGTCATAGGCGGATGATCGATCGTTAGTTTGATTGAGTACAACGCCCAATGTGAAGAGTTGCGAAGTAAGAGTCCCGTGCGGCGGTATGATCCATTGCGGCGCACTTGCCCAATACCTTCGATTATTGTTGCGCCCGCATAGCCAGCTTCAGAAAGGGCCGACAAAACCGCACCGGCCGTTCCCTTTTTTTTATGGCGCTCTTGATTCGATTGTATCAGCGCTCTTTTTTCCGCATCCGTTGCTTCTGGATCCCATGAATCCACCGACAACGCCCAGGCCAACCATGGAAGCAAATGCTCAGGGCACTCCGTTGCATCCCAAAGCGCTGGCAGTTCGATGGGAACATGAGCGAGCCGGCTGATCGCCAAATCAAGAGCATGCTCACCCTTCGGTTGGCGTTGCGATTCTGCATTCGGCGCGCCCGGAAGCAAACTTTCTGTTGCTCGATTAATAGGCATCACTCATCCCTCCCTGATGAGATCACAGATATTGCCGTACAGAACGGCGCTGTATCCGCACCAATCTCGATGCGATTGGCCGGTGAATTTAAAACCACCTCCTGAACGCCAGGCTGGTGAAGCGCCTGCATAACGCCGGAAATGGTGATGTCCCTACCAATTTTATGCTGTTCATTCGCGTAGTCCGCCGCAGCAGCTTCCGCAGCCCGCACAACCACTGATGAATCAGGCCCATCATAAAGAATCAACTCTGCGTTAATTGTAAACTCCACAATAACTGCCGAGATTACATGAACCGTATCGCAAAGCGGCCGCACATCATCATCCGACAATGCATCCTCAACAAACGGCAGAATTCCGCCCCGTTCACCATCAGCAAGCTGACCGGTTAGAACGCCATGAAGCTGGGTGTCAGAATACAGTGCATCTTGATCGGTCTCAAAAGATGCCCCGTTTTCAAAATCAACAATCGTTCCTGAAGGGATGTCCATTTTGAGCGCTGCAATAGCAATGAGTGGCGCACCGTCCTCATAGCCTGCTGGATAATCAATTCGCACTCCATAACACTGGCCATAACCCTCTTTAGAAAGCACCGCAACCTGAACAACGCCAGCCCCAGCGTTCGCTGCTCGAACATCTTTTATCTGCGGATGAGCAGACCGGGCATGGAATTCGTAGGCCCCGCGAGGCCCCGCTGTTGACCAACCCTCGGGAGCCAGAGCAATGCGCTCACGAAAAGAATCATCAAGCTCGCCGGCCAACCTAAGAATCGGAGGCTGCCGATCGGCTGCAATATGATCCAAATCAGCACCAACAGCATAGGCCAGCATTCTGGATTTCGCCGCATCATTAATCCTTTGACGTATGCCCATTTCGCGATAAGCAGCAACCTGCAAAATTTGATACGCCGGGTCAGATTCCAGTAGCGCATCAAACGTTGGATCCAACTCTTTTAGTTTAGTCAACATTTCATCGAAAATCACCTCAAAATCCAGCACTTCCACCAACTCTGGTGCCGGAAGCTTGGATAGGTCAATATTGGTGTATTGCGTGGTCACAGCTGAATGCCCACCAGAATGATTTCTTTGCCGTTGTGTTTGTAGTAGCCTTCAACATTAATTTGAAATGTGCCGCCATTGATCACCTCGCCGTAAACGCGCGAAACACGAAGGCGCGGCTCATATTTATCCAGCGCGGCCGCAATCGAAGAATAGACCCCAACCACGCGGTTCGGTGTAAGCGCGTCATCAACCAGGGCGGCCAAGCCGCACCCATATTCCCGGCGCATGACCCGCGTCTCCGGAGAGGTAAACACGATGTCCCGGATCGACTGTTTCAAATGGTCGACTCCGTCCAGCGCTTTCCCGGTTTTTCTGCACATACCTTTCATTGACTAACCTGTAAACGTAAGGGTGAATGGTGAACAAATATAAACGAGGTAACCGGATACCAGGGCACCCATGAAGAACAGCCAGAATTCAATTCCAAGTTTTCCGCCGAGCTGGCTTTTCAGTGCAAAAATAGCCAATGAAATGACGATGCATATAATGCAAGCCAGCAATACAACGAACCAACCAACCAAGGCCATCATTATGCTGCCTCCCCAGTATCAAATTGAAAGAAGCCCGGCATTCCGCGCGCCGGGATAAAGTTGCAGGTTTTCGCGTTTTCCAAAAGGAATCCATATTCCCCGTAAAACCAGGGGCTGTCATGCTGATCAACCACGTCCACCAATTCGGCGGTACCAACAACACCGCCCATTTCAAACTCTTCCGCTTCCGGAAGTGCAATCCCTTTCAGATCAATAATGCCTAGCTTGGCGCTCTTCTTTATCGATTCATAAGCGGCCTGATCAAACGTCTTGCCAGCATGTATGGCGATGCGCCCGCGAACCTTCGTCTGCCAGTCTCTATTTTCTACCGGTTTAATCCCGTTGACTATGGCCCATGCCCAGGGCTGTCTAATTGTTAAAGCATCCATCAATCATCCTCCGGGAGTTCGCAGTCGATCGATGTAGTGTATCCGGTATCAGAAAATGAATGTGTGGCTTTGGTAATCGACCAGGTGCCGTTCATTTCATCGCGCAGCCCAGCGATATTTACCAATCCTTCCGCCCCGATTTCCGGCCAGCCGGCGAAAGAGAATTTAGGCTGTGCTTTAGCAAGCTCGATGCGCCGAAGTTCCGCCTCGGCCGACTGCATAGCCTCTGCCTTACTCGGGAACGTGCCTCGCAGTTTTTTGACCGGTTCGCCGGCGCCGGCTGTCTCGGTGATCCGATCGCCGGTACCGAGATCCGTCCAGCCCGCTTCCACGCTCTGATACCGGCCGCGCTCATCGCGATCCAGACTCCATGAGGAGAGGTCGGCTTTCTGTAACGAAAGAGTCGCCAGCTGCTGTCCAGTCACACTGAGTCCTTTCTTTCGCGGAACGAACACAAGAAACCCACCGGCAGGCTTGGCCACGGCATTGCCATCGCGCGCCAGTCGGGTGAGAAAATTCAGATCCGATTCATCGGTCTGGTCGACGTGCTGGATCAGCTCTTCAGTAAAGTCGGAATGAACGCGGCCTTTGTATCCGTGTTCAGCAGCAATCGCCTGTACGATTGCGCCCAGCGTCTGCTGGTGCCACGAACGTGTTTTATGGCTCTTTAAAGTAGCTTTAAATCCCTTGAGCGTTTCTGAGTTGCCCAGATGCGCTGCTGTGGCCCGTAGGATGATCCGGTCCGGGCGAATTCCATAGTCGCCGTCATAAATAAACAGCCCTTTATAGACCGTTCCGGTTTCCCAATAGCCCAGGTGGAATTTCAGCTCGGTACCGCTCGGCGGAATCTGCAGCGTGCCGTCCCGATCGCGCAGCTGAATTTCCAGCGTATCGGACTTCATGCCCTCATTATCGGTGAGCGTTCCGGAAATCAAATGCTCGCGGATCCGATCCGATACATCCTGCTCATTCGCTATGATTTTAAACGCCGGTGTCATCGCTTCAGGTAATCCCATGCCTTTTTACGTTTGATGTGGATGAGCGCGGCATCAAATCCGCGATACAGTTCAATCGTGTGCCACGCTCCGGGAATCAGTTTAAAAAACCGACGCGGGCCGCGCTTCTGAACATTCCAGGAACCGGAAACTCCAACCACCCGGTACTGGCCGTAATTATGAACTTCTAATCCCACAGTTTTACCCCTTCTTCTTTTTCAATGAGCTGGTCTTCCGGTGCCGTTAAATCCGGCAATATAAATTCGGTTCCTTTCGGCAGTACTGCGCCCAACGCAGCCAGACCCGGATTCGATGCAAGCACCGTTTCCACCACACCGGCCGTATGGCCGTAATGCCGGAAGCAGACCAGGTCGACCGTGTCGCCTTCTTTGGATGTGTAGATCACATCAGCCATCGTTAATTATCCCAGTACCGTAAAAGTTTGATGGTGAACTGCTGTTTGCGCGCAACGCCGTCCGCGAAGAATCCGGATTTCTTTTCAGAGCTAGAAAGGATGCACCACTTTCCGCTCACATAGCCGTACTGATCGACCAGCAGCTGCGGTTTCTCACTGCCTCCTAATTCGCGGAGAGCCTCAATCTGACCGGTGCCGGCCCGTTCGGTGTAGATCGTTCCTTCGAGAGTAATACTGTCCGATTCAACACCCGTGTACTGGATCGACGGCGTGTTTCCAATCCTTGGAATAACCGGCCACCGCCACGAGGTTTCCCGTGTGAAATTTTCATACGCAGCGGTATCGATCGAAAAAGCGAAGGAACCTAATGCCAGCATGACTTCTTTAGCCATCGTGCAGCGCCTCCCGTTGTTCAGCCATCAGTTGGCGGTTCCGTTCCTCCAGAATACGATCGAGTTCGGCCGCCATGTCCTGGCTGTTTTGTCCCGGCTGCTGGTGCAGGTTTACAGTTGTCCGCGCATCGGTCTGAATGGATCTGGAATTAGCCGCCGCTACCTGGCTGGCGGAGAGAGGGAGATCCGGAAGCGCAGGTAGCGGGGCTGTTGTTGCAGCAACAGTCGTGGCAGTCGCTGCTATTGTGTTTTTCGATCCGCGTTTAAAGAAGGCTCCAACGACTTTTATTTTATCCCAGGCTTGGCCGATAAACTTCAAGGCCGGGCCCCACGATTTAATCAGCAGCCCCAGCGGAGTCCACCCGAACATCTTTTTAATAAAGTCCCAGACCACCGAACCGACTTTCTTAATGCCCATCCAGACGGTGTCCCAATTCTTCCATATCCAGGTAATGGCTGCGCCCAGGGCGACAATGCCGGCAATGACCCAGGTTACTGGAGATGCCAGCATGGCAGCGTTCAATGCCCACTGCGCAGCCACCCAGACCATCTGGCCGGCAGCCACACCGATAATGGCCGTGGTAATACCGCCGATAATCCATCCAAGGGGAGGAAACTTTTCAATGGCCCAGGCAACGCCGCCAAACAGCAGCGTGAGCGGCTTCAGGACGGCATTGACTGCAGGGAGCATGGTTCCGGCCAGCACGTTGCCGATCATCTGCAGATTCTGGCCGAACATTTTGGACTGGCCGTTCGTCGATTTCAGGAAGCGTTCATATTCCTCATTCACCAAACCGGATCCGGATGCCTCTGCCACTTCGCCATAGGCAGCCTTCAGTTCATCGAGCTGTCCCAGCAGTGGAATTACGGCGCGTTTACCTTCATCGGCAAACAGTTCCTGCAGCAGGTCGCTGCGCTCATCGATATCAAGACCGTCAAGCGATTTCTCCAGGCTTGCAAGCGTGGCAATCAGATCGAGCGATCCGTCTGCAGAACGAGAAAGATCAAATCCCAGCTCTTCGCCGGCTTTGCCCATATTCTTCATCATGGCCGTGAATGCGGTGCCGGCCATCGATCCCTGTAGGCCGGCTGTGTTGAGCTGGCCGATTACCGCAGCACCCTGTTCAAACTGAACCTTGGAACCGGCCATGGTTGCCGATGCATACTTCAAGGATTCACCGAGCTGGCCGAAATCGCGGATCTGGAACTTAAACTGCGTCTTGGTTAAAACGTCGCCGATACGGGTCATTTTCTCATCGAGAGACCCATCCATATCTTTGCCTAGGTTATTCAGTGTGGTGGCAAAAATTTCACCCACCTGACCCGGTGCACCTTTGGTCACCTTCGCCAGCTTATGAACTAGCTCGGTACCGCCGCGGGAAACATCCTCCGAAAGACCGGCCGAGTTCAGGGCATACTCGATGTCGAGCACTTCCCGTTCGTCAGCCAGAGAGCGACGGCCGAAAGAGCGCGCATGCGACATCGATCGTCCGACGGCCATATCTCGATTTCCGGTTGTATTAATCACGGTCCGGAGATAATTGCCCTGCTCCTCGATCGCACCTGCAGAACCGATCAGTCTGGTCGCACCGTAAATGGCTGCGCCCAGGGCAATCCAGCGGGTGCGGCTTTCGCCCAGCTGTTTATTCAAACTCTGTTGTCTATTCTTCAGCTGCAGCATCTGAGCATCAGACCGAACCATCACTGTCTGGAAAACTTTATTCTGTTTAATGGCACTGCCAACGCCACGAACATAATCCGTCACCGATTTGCGTGCCGTTCCCATGACGCGCTTATGCGACCCGGCCAAGGCCGCGCCGATCATAATATTAAGCTGCATAGTGTCAGACATCATTTTCCCTTCGGGAGGATTTCGTTTAGCGCTTCGAGTTCGTCGTAGAGTTCATCGAGCTGGAGGTCGTATATTTCCGCTCTCGACCAGCCGGTATGCGATGCCAGGATTAGGCAGGCTTTTCTGAGGTCTTTGGCGGAGGGACTAAAAAACTTTGATAGGCCTCCATCAACTGGTTGTAGTCGATGTCGTAGAGTTCCTCGACTACCTTTACCGGCACCTCACACAGATTAGCGAAGAGCTGAGGCTCGGCCTCTTCGGGCGAACCCACAGGCACAGTTTTTTGCGCGGCAAGTCGGTCTCGGGCTTTGCCCGGACGCATGGTTACTTCGGAAAAGGTTTCGCCGTCAACTTCAACGGGATAGTGGAATATAATTTTCTTTGGTTTCATTTTATGCCTCTCACAATGACCGCTGATTTAAATAACGCGGCGAGGTCAGGGCGGTCACCCAATCCCGCCGCGCTGGATTGTATTAACCAACCAGGGAAGGTTAGAGATTTACCTGAGCATCAACTTCAAGGAGCGGAAGACCGGCCAAGCCTATGGCTTCGCGCTGCTTCTTGAGCTGATCCACGCCAGCGATCTTGCGGACCATATTTTCCACATCGATCTCATAGATAATTTCACCGTTGATTTTTAATTTATAATAATTGGCCGTGAGCTTCCCTTTCAGTTCCGCGTTATCCCCGGCTTTCCAGGATCCGGGATCCTGTTCGCTCAGGCGACCACGCAGCTGAATCACAATCGTCTGGGAATTACCGCGCTCATCTTCGGCATAGCCCCGGATGGTCATGGCCGTGGAATTACCCAGGGTAAGACCAAAGCGCTTCAGCACACCGATATGATATTCGGCCAGCGTGAAAGTGGACTCGAGCTTTTCAAGGCCCATATCGTATTCCGTCGGCACATCCTGCCCCCCGGCACGATGCTCCTCGAGCTTGGCCGTAATCTTCGGCGGCTCAATCTCGGTGATCTTTCCGGCTTGGCCGTAGCCGTCGATGAAGCAGTTAAAGTTTTTAAGTTTCTGCGGTTGTGGCATTTTAAACCTCCTTTAAAGGTCGTTTAAACGTCGCTTAAAACAGCGCGTCTTCAATGAAATCATTCACCAAATGGCTGCGGAAGATGATCTTGTTCGCGGTTGCTACCGGCGTAAATTCGAAGTCAAAATAGACATCGCCTGCGGCAATACCTTCCGGCGTGTTCAGTTCCGGATCCAGCCAGCAGCTGCCGCCGTAGATCGCGCCGAGCGCCGTCAGCCGGCGAAGGTAGTCTTCAACACCGTCAATCACCGTTTCCACATACGTCGCGGTCATATTGC
>CAKZQV010000174.1 GCA_937141895.1 uncultured Verrucomicrobiota bacterium | reverse complement strand
CAACCCCCATCGGAGATAATTCACCTGCGGGCGAACAAAGTGATAAAAGAACGTCACCAGAAAGAGCGACATCAGAATACCGCCGCCCATAGCCGGAATAACGTCCGACTTATTTTCGGAATAGTTCAGCACCCATTTTTCCTTAAGGGCTGAAATCGCCTGCGACCCAGTGACCTCTGGATTGTAGTCGCGGTCGAGCCAGTTATCGGGAAAACGCGGGGATTCCTGCACCGCTTTGTAGCCAATCATACCGATCGGATTTCCGCTCAAGCGATAGTTCCGGATAAACCATGGAGAAACCAGCATGGTATAGAGGAAAAGGAAAATAAACACATACCGTGTGCCACCGCGGAAGCGCCCGCTCATCAACCAGGCAAATAAGCAGATGCCGGGAACAATGGTGGCGGTAATGAAGCGCGTGTAGAACGCGATCGCGGCTAGAAATATGGAAGCTATAAACGGGGTCAGCCAGAAAAACTTAGCCGCGCCGTCCCGCTTGTTGAGCATCGAGACTATCATTGTATAAAATGCTGCCACCGCAAAAAAGATCGCCATGGTCACATTGAGCCCCGAAATCGAATCCATCCAGACCAGGTTGCTTAGGTAGTAAATCGTCATACCCAGAAACCCGATCTCACGGGAAAACATACGTTTACCCAGCAGAAAAACAATCCAACCGGTCAGAATGGCAAAAAAATGATTTACCGGCAGTACAACCCACTGCTCCGCCGGCATGGCGATCCCGCTGGGTCCCTCCGGCATTTCAAAAGGATCTACACCGATCAGTTCGAAAAACTTAAACCCGACTGAAAGAATGGCTGGATATCCAGGGGCATTGATCAGATCCGGATGATTTCCAATCATTGGATTTTCATCAGGCGTGACCTCCTCCATCTTCCACATGGTCAGCGGTCGAATATTTTTGGTCACCAGCCCCTGCTCAATCGATATATTGCGGCCGAGCTGGCACAGATCCATCGCCTCCTCTGTCGCTAGGCCACGGAACTGCGAGGCCGTAAAGACCATCACAATTACGAGAAGTAGGAGAATATAGAGCGCAACACGGATAATTTTAAGGCCCGTGCCTGTATCGATACTATAAACGATATCGTGAAGAGTGGATTCAAACGATCGATTCTCTGCCATTACTGCTCCAATATTTCTAAAATGGGGATTACAAAATGAACGTGCAAGTATCCATGAATAGGGCTGGAATACAAGTTTCCAACCATTGGAAAAAGTTCTTAAAATATGGGCTTAATTAGCCGAGAAATGTTCAAACGCTTTGTGCTCGAGCACCCCGCCATCGACGACCAGTGTGTGTTCATTTGGAGTTATTTTTCCAATGATTGGAATCTCGCGCCCGAAGCGCTCCTGCCAGCGCCCTTGAAGTTCAGCGGCCTTCGACGAAGTCAGCAACAGCTCAAAATCCTCACCATCATAAAGCGCCTGCTCCAACGTTCCAGACGTTGGAATAGTTCCGCCATCCAATGCAGCCCCCACACCACTCTGCTTCAGAATATGGCGCAGATCCGTAGCCAAACCGTCGCTGATATCCATCATGGCATGGACCAACCCACTTTCGCGCAAAAAGATGCCCTCAGCCACGCGCGGTGTAAAATCGAGATGTTTACCCGAACCGAAGCTGCCGCCGAGCGGGCCCGTCACCAAAATATCGTCACCCACCTCCGCGCCCGAGCGCAGCCGCGCCTGATTCTGCGGGAGAAGACCTGTACCGAAAATGTGCAGCTCAAGAGTGGGTCCTTGGGCAAGGTCACCGCCAATGATCGGAGAACCGAATTGAGAGCAAAG
>CAKZQV010000173.1 GCA_937141895.1 uncultured Verrucomicrobiota bacterium | reverse complement strand
GAGATGGCGAAAGAGATCAAGGATTTCCTGACGCAGCCGAATTATCTTCTTTTCGGCGAAGGAAAACCATCCGACAAGAAAAGCGCGAAAGGGCTGTATTCTGTTGACCTAGGGTACAATGTTGAGGAGTCGCTCAATAACGTGGTGCTATATGCACTGCATGCGGACGACAAAGAGCTGCAGGCGCTCCTGGCCAAATCGTTGAACTCGCATCTGGAATTCATGTTGCCGGACGGCGCGTGGGACAACAGCTGGGGCACCCGCCATGCGAAGTGGTCCTATTGGGGCAGCCGCACGACCGATGGATGTCAGCAGGCATTTGGGTTGATGGCCGATCGGAATCCAGCCTTTGGAACCGCGGCGTATATGAGCACGCATCTGCTGAAACGCTGCACAAAAGACGGCCTGTTGTATGGTGGCCTTCATTATATGAGCCGCGGCGTGCCGCCGTGTGTGCATCACACCTTTGCCCATGCAAAATCGCTGGCGGCCATGCTCGATGCAGAACATGTGCCGACGATAAATCATAAAACGCCGCTTCCGCGTCAAGTGGCCGATGGCGTGAAGCATTTTCCGGAGGTTGATGTCTGGCTGGCAGCGCGCGGCCCATGGCGGGCGACGGTGTCGTCCTACGACGCGGTCTATAAGGAGCATATCCAGCAGGCCACCGGCGGTGCTTTGGGGGTGCTCTGGAATGAGCAGTTGCAGGAAACTCTGTTTGCCGCGAGTATGCCTGAATATATCCTGGTTGAAAAAAACAACTGTCAGCACAATCCCGATAAAGAAGATTATGCGCTTACTCCGCGTCTGGAAACACGGAAGGATGATGTTTGGTACACCAACCTGTATGACCTCAAGGCCAAGGTGGATGCGGCGGATGAAAAAGGTGTGATTCAGTTTGATTCGGAAGTGCATTTGGTCGATCGCGACCGCAAAGCGCCGATGGACGGCGGGTTGACCTGCGATCTTGGATACACGATCGATAAAGATCGGGTTTCGATTACCGCCAAGCGAAAAACCAAAGCGACCGATGGACTTAAAACCACATTGGCGCTGCCGCTGGTTTCGATGGTGCATGAGACCGTGAAGGTGGTTTCGCCAACACGAATTGAAATTACGAAAGACAAGGGCACGGTCTGCGTTGAATCGGATGTTGCAATGAAGATCAAAGAAACACCACGCGGGCGTGTATTTAATCTGGTGCCCGGGTTTGAAGCTGTGCCGATTGAAATTGAGCTTCCGGCGGACGCAACGTGCACGGTTGAGATTTTCGTGAAACAGAAGGCCTGATGAACAGAGAGTTACCCAAGGAGCTTTGAAATGAAAAGAGTGAAGAGTGTTTGTGTTGGGCTGGCGTTATTGACGTCGGTGTGCGTTGCCGAAAAACCGAACATTATTTTTATCTTGGCGGATGATCTGGGATTCAATCAGATCGGGGCCTATGGCGATACGCCGATTCAGACGCCGAATCTGGATAAGCTCTCGGACAACGGGGTACGTTTCACACAGGCCTATTCCGGCAACACCGTTTGTTCTCCGTCACGCGTTTCGCTTTTTACAGGCCGGGACGGTCGGTTGATGTCGAACAATTCCAACACCGTTCAGCTCGAAGCCTTTGATAAAACCTTCGCGCATGTGCTGAAATATGCGGGCTACGATACCGCGCTGTTTGGAAAATATTCAATCGGTTCGCAAATGGGGGTGACGGATCCACTGGCGATGGGATTCGATACCTGGTACGGCATGTATTCGATTCTTGAAGGACATCGCCAATATCCACACATTCTCTGGCGTGATGGTGTGAAGGAGCGGATTGAAGCGAATGAGGCCGGCCGGAAAGGCGCTTATGCGCAGGAGTTGTTTACGAAGGAAGCGATCAGTTATATCCAACAGGACCATCAGAATCCCTTTTTTGTATTCCTGTCATACTCGTCGCCACACGCCGAGTTGGCCGCGCCTGAAAAATACATGAAAATGTACGAAGGCAAGTTTGAGGAAGTTCCATACATTGGAATGTCGCAGGGGAAAGAGGTGGAAAAGTATGCCTCCTATTATCCTGAGCCGGTGAAAAATCCCTATGCCACCACGGCGGCCATGATCACTGCCCTCGATGATTATATCGGGCAGATTTATGCTGTGCTGGAAGAGAAGGGCATTGCGGATAACACCTTGATTATTTTCACCTCCGACAACGGCCCGCATGATGAAGGCGGTGCGAGCCCGGATTATTTCAAGGCGTCGGAGCCCTATAAAGGTATGAAGCGCGATGTCTACGACGGCGGTATTCACGTGCCGTTCATTGCGCATTGGCCGGCGGCGATTAAAACCGGGCGAGTGGATGACACGCCCTTAGCTTTTGCCGACATGTTTCCAACCTTTGGCGATGTTGCGGGGATTTCCCTGAATGTCATTCCGCGTCTGAAGATCAACGGGGTTTCGGTGGCCGGACGTCTTCAGGATGATCCGGTTGAAATGGATGAGCGCACCCTATATTGGGAATTCGGCAAACAGGCTGGTGATCCAAATTCGGGCATCGTGGGTGAGGTTTTTCAGGCGGCTCGAAAAGGATCCTGGAAAGCGGTTCGATATGGGCTGGATGCTCCGGTGGAACTGTACAATCTGGATCAGGATCCGGGCGAAACCGATGAACTTTCGAAAAAGAATCCGGAAATGCATGCCTATTTTGTGCGCTTTTTTGAGGAATATGAGTAAAACAGTTCCCTAATTATTGTTGAAGGAGAACGCAACGGCTTTGGTCTCATTTTAGAGGGGATATGCGGGTTGAATTTTCGGGGATCGCGGCAGTTAACCCGTTTTGTCCGTGGGAGATATCCCGTCGAGATCGCTGTAAAGGGGGGGGGTATTTGTTGTCTGACAGTCAGCGAATAGTGTATACATATCACGTTTTTTCGAGGCTTCATCCTGAATCATGAAGGTCTTCGTTAAGAGGTGATCTTAGTCGCGCATTAAAGGCTAAAAATAGAGGGCATTATGAAATCATTTTGCTGTTTAGTTTTATCACTTCCTGTTTTTTTGGGTTTGCTGGTCTTCGCGCCTCACGGCGCGCGAGCGGCGGACCCGGTTGAGCGGCCTAACCTACTGTTCCTTTTCATGGACGATATGCGCTGGGATGCCGCCGGTTTTGCCGGCAATAAGGTGATTACCACACCGAACATGGACACCTTGGCGGAGAATGGAACGGTTTTTGAGCAGGCCTTTACCACCACGGCCATCTGCATGTCGAGCCGCGCCTGCCTGTTCATGGGTCAACACATGGCGCGACACGGAATTACCAACTTTGGACGGAACCTTTCATCCACTAAATGGGCAAACTCCTACCCGGACCGCTTGGATGACGCGGGTTATTATATGGGTTTCATCGGGAAGCACGGACTCGGAAGTAATTTTACGGGACTTTATGGAACCTATGATTTTGATAAAGGATGGAACGGGCAGGGCTCCTATGTCAATATGACGATTGACGGTGAATCGGCTGCCGGCCGGCACGTTACTGAGTTTGTGGGCGATCTTGCCCTTGAATTTGTTGGGGGATGCCGTCGACCCTTCAAAAAATACATCCGGCGCAAGATCGGAAGAGCACACGTCTGAACTCCAGTCACAGATAGATATCGTATGCC
>CAKZQV010000172.1 GCA_937141895.1 uncultured Verrucomicrobiota bacterium | reverse complement strand
CCACAGGCAACTACAGGAATGGTTATTCAGCGCTTATCGAAAATGGTGAAGTTGTTAAGACAACTGCAGGACTCAACTGGGAAAATGTATCCAAGCGAATACTGCCTCAGCTTATTTACAAAGGACAAATCCTACAGCGCGAAGAACTGTGTAAAAAGGGATTGTTCTTTGTCTGCCCCGAACCCGTCTTCGAACGGGTCATGAAGCGTCTGGGAGGTAGGGAGGGTTTGATAAAATATGCTCTTCAACCTGCGTCGGTTACATTTGTAGTCTACAACCACGACCATGCAACTGAAATTCGCGATGGCCATTTGGTTCCTCTTCAGGAAACACTAACGCATTCAACGACTGTGTATAAATTGCAGGAAGCATTTAACAATGTAACTCTTCCTGACGAAAATGTTTACCGAGACGCCATCCTCAAAGCTTTAGGTTGATCACAGTTCGATCTCCAGTCCATCCCAGGGGACGGTTACGACGTCGCCGAGTTGTTCCTGAAGATCGTGGTGATCCGAATGGTGGGTCAGGTGGGTGATGAACGATTGTTTCGCGTTGATTTTACAGAGGTGGTCCACGCATTCATTAATAGAAAAATGCGTGGGGTGGGGGTCGGGCCGCAATCCGTCGAGAATCATAACGTCGAGGTTTTCCAAGTATTGGAAGGTTTCTTTGGGGATCCCGTTGCAGTCGGGAATATAGGCCAGTTTTTTTTCATCACCTTCAAAAAGATAGCCGTAAATCTGGTCCATCCCGTGTGAAACGGGCAGGGGGGTGATGCGGACTTCGTCGAGATAGACCGATTGATTCATGCCAGTGAAAAGGACGCGTGGGACGCTCTCGAAGCCGTAACTGATGCGGTCGACATAATCGAATTTTTTTCGCATCTGCTTGATGGTGCGCGGCTGGCCGTAGACTGGAATGTGCTCCTCCTGCATGCTGCTGAAACGGCGGACATCGTCGAAGCCGTAGATATGATCCGCATGCGGATGCGTCAGAAAAACAGCGTCGACTCGTTTAACCCCGAAACTCAGCACCTGATCACGAAAATCGGGCGGGGTATCGATTACGATGTGTTTGTGTTCCGTCACCACATAGAGCGAACTTCGTCGTCGTTTGTTGCGCGGGTCGGTCGATGTACAGACGCCGCAGGAACATCCAATCATTGGAATTCCATGCGAGGTTCCGGTGCCTAAGAAAGTAAATTTCATGGATTAAAGAGGGGCCACACAATGTCGCACAAGGGCTTTAGCTCTTGGGAAAATGATGTCGAATCGATCCGGAAGATCGGGGTGAGCCGTTTCATCAAGATCGGGTGAATAGTGCACATTACGAAGCAGAAGGTATTTTCCGGAGTATTCCTGCAGCAGTCCGGCAAATTCGATGACGTTTCCATCTTCGAGCATTTCCACCACGACCTGTTTGCTTAAATATTTCTCCAGCACGGGTTCATAGGCATTGGGTACCGTTTCGAGCAGGGTATTTCCTATTTCACCGGCGCGTTTGTCGGCTCCACTCACTTTGCCCATTTGCGTGGTTTTTTTCATGCTTCCGATCACCATGGTGAGGGACTGCGACACGGCGTCGCGGAGCGTATTAAACATATTCCAGACCCAGCGGCGGAATCGGCGGAAAATGGAGGGGTTTGCAATGCGCTTGATTTCTTTTTGCCAGCGGTCGTGTGCTTTGGTTCCGGTTTTTGGGGGCGGCTGGATAATTTTTTTTATGCCGTCCACTTCCGGGGTATAGAGAACATAGCTCGATTTTTTAACTCCGGTTTCGTCTTTTTCCGGATGTTCAAAAACCAGTTCCATGGTGTTGGGGTAGGCAATAAAATGTCCCCAGAGCCACTTGCCGGTCTGCATCAGAATCAGCACGGGATCGCCATGAAAATATTTCAGGCATCGGTCGCGTTTTCGACGCGAAGCAATTGCGGTGATGGTGGCCGCAAGAAACAGCAGGGCCATCGGGAGCCAGAATTCGAGCATGTTTTACCCCTTAAATAAAAAACGTGATGTCGTTTAAAGCTACATCACGCAATACACGGATCCGGCTGAAAAGAAAAGCCCCGTTTGAACCAGTCAAACGGGGATTGTGTACTAGGCTGCATGTTCGTGTTCGTAATAGTGTGCGTCACGCCAGCACAGCGGTAACATTTCCCCAGACGGAAAAACCAATTCCGTTTTAAGGAAGTTTTCGGGGCGCTGTATGATATCTCCCGAATGAGATCGCGCACGGATCGTGGGTGAATTCGGGTTGATTACATCCGGCAGGTCGATAACTTCGACCAAATCCCCGGTTGGAGCATGTTTCAGGAACATATGTACCTCCGCATTTATTTTTGTCATCGTTCATTCTTACACAACGTTCGACCACGTGCGTAAAAAAGAGTTCATTCGGAGGTCAAAATATTCTTCAGATAAAAAGGCAATAAAACCGTGAATGTTTTAGGTCTTGGCTGCGGTTTCGTTACCGGCCTTTTTCATCATAAACCACTGCATGGGCAGTCCCAGCGAAGCGGAGATCAGGCCCCGACCCACAAAAAACATGCAGATGACGCCGATGGTGAAGGAGGCAACAATCAACCGACCGATACTGCGGAAGCCGAAACCGTTAATGAATCCGGCTGAAATGGAGGAAATAATCAGCCCACAGGTGAGCAGTAGATTGACCATGGTATCATACACCAAATTTCCGATGGTATAGGTGGAGGATTGAGCTTCGGCTGGATCAATGCCGATCATGCCGAAAACCAGATTCATGGTCCCCAGTACCATGGTGAGCAGCAGCAGGGTGATCATGACGTAGCCACTGGCAAAAAGGAATGCAGCAAATTTTGTACGTTTCTGAATGGTACGGGAAAAGAACAGCTTTCTACCGTGTGCCATGAGCGCACGCATCACGGCATAGGCCCAGCGAATCTGCTGCTTGAACAGGTCCCCGGGCGTGTAGGGGACTTCGCAGCGGATGCGA
>CAKZQV010000171.1 GCA_937141895.1 uncultured Verrucomicrobiota bacterium | reverse complement strand
AGTCGATTTTGCCGATCAGTTTAAAGCGGATCATGACGACTATAACGCCATCATGATTCAGGCTCTGGGCGATCGTCTGGCCGAGGCCTTTGCGGAATACCTGCATAAAAAAACGCGCGATGCCTGGGGCTATGGAACATCGGAAACCTGCACGATCGAAGAAATGATCAAAGAGAAATATCAGGGTATCCGGCCGGCAGCAGGTTATCCGGCCTGCCCGGACCACACTGAGAAAAAGACGATTTTCCAACTATTGGAAACCACGAAACATACCGGCATTGAGCTGACCGAATCGATGGCTATGACGCCGCCGAGCTCCGTTTCGGGCCTCTACTTCTCGCATCCGGCATCACGCTATTTCCCGCTCGGCCGCATCAATAAAGACCAAGTCGCCGACTATGCGGAACGTAAAGGGTGGGATCTCGAAACAGCCGAAAAATGGCTCTCACCCAACCTGGGATACAATGTTTAGCGTGACGATTGAGCCGTGAAGCGTGATGGGAGAAAGCCATGAATTTTACTGATTGGGAAAATAGGGTTCCGAGTGTTATCCGCGAAGATTCTCTTTGGACGCTTGAAGCCTATCGGCTTTCGCTATTTCTCGCTGACATCAGCTGGCAAGATGCTAAAAAGCTCACGTTCGACAGCTGCACGAGATCTCTTTCCGATCAACTGTATCGCTCGGTTGGCTCAATGAGCGCGAACATTGAAGAAGGTTACTCAAAGCAGAGTGCTAAAGATCGCGCGCGCTTTTATGAATATGCCCTTGGCTCAGCGAGAGAAAGTAGAGGCTGGTACTACAAGGGCCGTCACGTTCTTGGCGAAGCCGTTGCGGAACACCGCATGGAGTTCACCACCCAGATCATTAAACTGCTGATCAAAATGGTGCCCGATCAGCGCGGCTATAAAATCAAAGAAGAGCTAGCACAATACAATGTAGACACAAGTCACCGGGAGATTCCTTTTTAAGGGAGAAAGGATTCCGCATGAGCATCAACTATGACGCATATCAGATTTTCGCGGATAAGGTCGTGTATAAATCCCGATTTGTGCTCGATGACGAGTCAAAGAAATTCAAAGCTTTCCTGAAGAACTCCGCAACAAAAAGGGCGGCGACCGTAAGCTGTGAGCATCATCTGTACAGAGCACGCAAAGGATATGCATGCACCGACGGTGGCTTTTTCAAAGCTTATCCAACGAAAGACATGTTGGCCCCACCACCTGACAAAGCGCGAGAAGGACGAATTAATCCAAAGGGAATTCCATGCTTCTATGCCGCTGATCATTTTAAAACAGCAATTTCGGAAATGCGTCCATGGGTTGGAGAACTTATTTCTGTTGCCATCTTCCAACCCAGCAGGAGTTTAACAGTCATCGACCTGACCAATGATGAAGAAGCTTCCACCGTGTTTAAAAAATGCCTAAGAAAGGCTCTCCCAAAAACCGAACAGGAGATTGAATCGCAAATCTGGAGTGAACTAAACCGGGCATTTTCTGAGCCAGTACCCCATGAAGACCAGTCGGCAAAGTACACACCGACACAAATTATCTGCGAATGGTTTAAGTCTTGGAGATTTGACGGGGTAGCCTATAAAAGCTCTATTCATACAGAAGGAAAAAACTTTGCATTCTTCAACGCAAATGATTTCACCATTAACAATGAAGCGGGGCAGAGCCAAGTTCACCGAATAGCGGGAATCGAAGTAAATAGCGATCCCGCAGACTCCATACTCACAGTTTCTAATAATACTCTAAAATAGAGAAAATCAGAGAGACACGTCTCATAACTCAATCGTCACGAAAAAAATCACGCCTCACGGCTCAATCGTCACGCAATTTTAAACCGAAGAGAATAAACGATGAAAACAATCCTAGAACGTATGATAGACCGCCCGCTGATCTTTGATGGAGCTATGGGTACGGTGCTCTATTCCAAGGGCATTTTTATTAACACGTGCTATGAACAGCTCTGCGTGTCCAACCCGGGCCTGATTGCCGAAATCCACGATGCCTATGTGTCGGCCGGCGCGGACGTGATTGAAACCAACTCCTACGGCGCGAATCGCATTAAACTGGAAGGACACGGATTATCCGAACAGCTAGAAGAGATCAACCGCGCGGCGGTTCGCCTGGCCCGCGATGCGGCGGGCGATGATGTGTTGGTTGCCGGCTCGATCGGCCCCTGTCTGAAATCGGAACAGCTTTTTGAAGATCGGCATTCCGATGAACTTGAAGCGGTGTTTCGCGAACATATCGGTATCGTGGCGAATGAAGGCGTCGACCTGATTCTGCTCGAAACCTTCACCCATATTCAGGAAGCACAGCTTGCCGCCAAAATTGCGAAGGAATTCAACATTCCCGTTTTCGTTTCAATGACCGTTGGCAAAGATGGCGAAACGCGGCGCGGCGAAAAGATTGAACAGCTGATCCAAGCGCTGGATAGCGACGGCAACGTCGATGGCATCGGCATCAACTGCGGCATTGGCCCGGCCGCCGCCTTCAGCATTTCTGAGCGCGCTGTTCCGCTGACTAAAAAACCATTTACGGTGATGGCCAATGCCGGTGTCCCACAGCTGGTTGAAGGACGTATGATCTATATGTCCACACCGGAATATTTTACCGAATACTGTAAACGCATGATTCAGCTCGGCGTCCGCGGCGTCGGCGGTTGCTGCGGCACCACGCCGGAACATATTCATGAAATGGCCAAGAACATTAATTCGCTGTCCGGCGTGAAAAAGCATCTAACTATTTCCAGCCATGCCGACCAGGAACTGCCGGTAGTTGAGGTGATTCCAACTGGAGAAAAATGCAGCTTCGGGGCAAAGCTGGCAGCCGGCGAAAAAGTGACGAGTGTGGAAATCACGCCGCCACGCTCCATCGATCTCCAGCCCATGCTCGACAAATGCCGGCAGTGCAAAGAGGCCGGCATCGACGCCATCAATATTCCCGATGGCCCGCGCGCCTCGGCCCGAATTTCGCCCATGGTGGCCGCACTGGCCGTTGAACGAGATGTCGGCATTGAAACCGTCCTGCACTACTGCTGCCGCGACCGTAACCTGATTGGCATGCAATCCGACCTGCTCGGTGGTTATGCCGGCGGGCTGCGAAACTATCTGATTATTACCGGTGATCCGCCCAAGCTCGGTGACTACCCCGATTCCACCGCAGTGTTCGATGTCGACGCCGTCGGCCTGACGCAGGTGGTCAGCAATCTGAACCACGGTATTGATGTGGGCGGAAACGTGATTAATCCTCCGACCGGAATTTTGATTGGCGTCGGAGCCAACCCCTGCGCCATTGAGCCGGAACGTGAGCTGCAGCATTATCTCAACAAGATTAACGCCGGCGCGGAATATGCCATCACCCAACCGATCTTCGATCCGGAAGCCCTGCTCCGATTTCTCGATGCTGCCGATGCCAAAGGCGGAAATATTCCGGTGGTCGCCGGCGTCTGGCCGCTCGTCTCCCTGCGTAATGCTGAATTCCTCGCCAACGAAGTGCCGGGCGTTGAAATTCCCGACGCTGTTCTGGAACGTATGAGCCATGCGAAAACCAAGGAAGACGGCCGCGCGCTGGGCATTGAAATCGCGCGCGAAATCTGCGCCGCCATTTCCGATCGCGTGGCCGGCTATCAGGTCAGCGCGCCGTTCGGCATCGTCGATCTCGCGCTGCAAGTCCTCAAATAAAAATCATCCCAGGGCTGGAAATTTTTCAGCCGCGCCTGTATATAGTACCTTTTTAGTGAGGTTTAAAATTTATGTCACAGGATTTAGAAAAGCTGTTCGAAGAATACCGTCAGGGCGATACCCAGTTCCAAATGGCCGGCGGCGTGGAAGGCTGCCACAAACTGGCCAATGATTTTTACGACATCATGGAATCTCTACCCGAAGCCCGGAAGATTCTCTTCATGCACCCCAATGACCTCAGCGAGTCTCGTGACAAATTGGCACTTTTCCTTGTGGGCTATATGAATGGACCCCCACTCTTCGAAGAAAAATATGGAGCAATTGCCCTAGGTGCAGCCCACGCGCACCTTCCAATCTCTGGAAAAGAGAAGGGTATGTGGCTGACCTGCATGGAAAAAGCCCTCGAAAAACAGGACTGGCCGGACACCTTTAAGGCCTTCATGCTGATGCGCCTGAACACCCCCGCATCCCGCATCCAGAACCGGCCTTGATCATAAGATTAACATCCATATTCATGAGGAACTTCCGCATTTTTTTCATACATT
>CAKZQV010000170.1 GCA_937141895.1 uncultured Verrucomicrobiota bacterium | reverse complement strand
CGCGATAATCGCGCCCGGTCTTGTCGGACTCGCCAATTGAAAATGTGCCGGCTTTCCCGTCAAAGTCCGTGCCTTCAAAGTTGATGGCATAGGCCCACTGTCCGGCTTTATCCGGCGAAAGGTGCGCACGCCATTTGGTGCCGCAATCCGCCGATGTTTCCCCCGCGTTGCCATCAGCCGCAAAATAGCCGGGCACGGTATAGTTCGGTGTTCCGGATTCATGCGTGAACACCACATTCATTTCACGATCCACAAAGGGATTCGGCTTGTTGTCGAGCTCATGCGCATACGGCCCGTCGAGCGTCAGCACCACGTTATGCCATTTTTTCAGTTCCCCGCTGATCTCAACCGCACCGCTTCCATCGGGCATACGTTTGCCGTGCAGGGCCGGCCGAGATGTCCTCGGCGTTTTTTTCTTCGCAACAGCAACCTGGGCTGGAAGCGGCGCCCCGCCATCGACCGGCGTAAAAACGAGCGCCGACCACCGCGCACGGCTCCATTCCTTGCCGTCCGCCGAAGCAATCGTCCCTTTCACCTTCACGATATCGCCATCGCGGATCTCCACCTTTTTCCAGCCCTTGGAAAACTTCGGCCCCGCTTCGAACGTCTGTTTGCTCGGCGGACAGACCAATTTCCCCAAGACCTGCTGTTCAACCAAAACCTCGAACGAAGACCGACCGTCATTTTCGCCCACCATTTCCAAGGTCACATCATAGACCCCGTCACGGAACGGAAAGACCAGACTGGCCACACCGCTTTTATCCTTGTTCGGATTCACCGCCAGCCATTTGTCCTGATCCTGATAAAATCCTTTTTCAACCGAGAATTCCAAAGCGGAGACCCTGCCATTTCCATTGGCCCATCCCGAAATCGCCGTAACACCGGCAATCAGCACGCTGATCATCATATTCTTCATTGCGTCTCCTTTTATTTGTCGCGCCGCAGGCAACCTTTCAGTAGGCAAACCCGCGCTACGTCATATCGGCGAACCCGCAGCCAACACCCGGCTTCCCGCATCCCATTACAGGTACTCTTCAAACAATTGGACGAAATAGGCATGGATTTCCGGACGCTTTTTTTGAACGAAGCTACTCATCCACAGAAAAAGAAAACCGGTCAAGACTCACTCCACCTTCCGCAAGCACAAGGTAGAGGTCTTTCTTGCCGGCGCCGTTTTTCAACAAACAGGTCTTGTTCCTGAACTGATCCGGCCCGCCGGACGCGGCCACGACACAAGTCCCCAGCAATGGGCCATCGACCGCATTTTCGCGCACTTCGATCATTCCTCCGTTTGCTGAAGCAGCGTGGAGGGAAAGCATTGCATTAGCAGGCAGATGCTCGACATTCGGATAATAAAGAAATGCACCGGGCTTGGTGAAGACCACCTGGAATCCGTCGTCATCCAGATCCGTTTTGCGGCAGCCTTCCGCTGCCATATACCACTCCGCTTCAATTTCGTCCCATGTGGCATCGTATTGCCCTACCCCCGTCGCGAAATGCTTATCCAAAAACGCCACATCATCCACCATTTCGCCGTTGTCCCTATAGTGCAGATAGGTGATGTATGACTCCCGGTAGCGGGCGACATCTTTGCCCAGATGGAAGTGACACCACGTGTGGAAGCTCTGGTTGTTCCAGTCAAAATAGTTGCCGTGGGCACGACTGCTCAAGCCATATTGGTTATTGCCGGAGCTCCCGCGTTTAACATAAGGCCCATACACATCCTTGGAGGTGGCATAATGTGATCCGGCAGAGAGATAATAGAGCCCGTTTTTCTTATGCAGCGTCGGTTTATCATTTCCGCCCAGCACTTTTACGTTCCCCGTAATCTTTACCTCTTTCGGGAATTCGGCGAGCGAGATCATATCTTCATTCAGCTTCGCAATTGCATAATAGAGCGTCTTATCGTTATCCCGATGGTGCCCGACGATGATGTAGGCCGATCCGTCATCATCCACCAGCACCGACGGATCGTACTCCTTCGTCGGCATCATGTCTTCCGCCATCAGCGGCCTGCCGAGTGCATCCTTAAACGGCCCGGTTGGCGAATCGGCGACCATCACCCCCGTATCGGTGTTTCCATTGGAAAAATAGAAATAGTATTTCCCGTTTTTTTCCACACAAT
>CAKZQV010000169.1 GCA_937141895.1 uncultured Verrucomicrobiota bacterium | reverse complement strand
CGGTGCGTCTTTCCGAACGGAGGACATATATTTTTCAATCGCCACTTTGGTTTGCGGATCGTCCCAGCTCAGCGGCAGATAAACAATGCGCGACTCCACTTCCTCCGGCGGATTTTTCCCGAGCTCTTTAATCAGCGAATCAATCAGCTCCAACAAGGTGGCACGCGTCAGCACCGCCGGATCAAAATGCAGTTGGAACGACCGAATCCCCGGCGTCATATCAATGATGCCCGGTAAATTCATCTCTTCAAATTTCAGGTTCCAGGCATGCACCTTAAACCGTAAACGCAGATCCAGTTGCAACGGACCAAACTCCAGCAGCAGATAGTTATCCCCCGCCTGCCGGCAGACGACTTTTTCAAATTCATCGGACTCATTCCATACGGCGATAACCGCCGGCGTCGCTTCAATCGTGGCATAATTCGGAATCGTCATCGGCTCGCCCGATTCCACGAGAGCAACGTTTTCCGCCTCCAGCTTTCCGGCTTCCTCCAGCGTCACCGGAATAAACTGAACGGTATCGCCCGGCTTCAACTGGCCGACCTTCCAAAGCTCCGCGCCGATCACCGTGACCGGACAGACAAATCCGCCCAGGCTCGGACCATCAGGCCCCAGAATCACCGGCATATCCCCGGTAAAATCGACGGCACCGATCGCATAGGCATTATCGTGAATATTCGAGGGGTGCAGCCCCGCTTCACCGCCATCGGTCCGCGCCCATTCCGGCTTGGGACCGATCAGCCGCACACCGGTTCGTGACGAGTTAAAGTGCACTTCCCATTGATGTTCCAGAAACGCCTGAATATCCTTTTCCGTAAAAAAGTCCGGCGCACCGTGCGGGCCATACATCACCCCGATTTTCCAATCATTGGAAATTTCGGGTATCGCATCTTCCGGCAGCTTTTTCATGTTCCAATCATTGGAAATGTTCGCACCAATCCGAAGAATGTCGCCGGCGACCAGTGCGCGCCCGGAGTGTCCGCCAAAGCGGCCCAGGATAAAGGTCGATTTACTGCCCATGTAATCCGGCACATCCAGACCGCCGCGCACCGCAAGATACGCGCGCTGCCCTTTATAAAAGGCACTGATGCTGATCGTATCACCGGCCTGTACCTCCACCGCTTCAAACAGGGGAACCACCGTCTCGTTCACCATCACCGTGAGATCGCCACCGGTTACCGCAAGGACGGAATCACTGTTCAGTTTATAACTGCCGCCGGACATCGTCATTTCCAGTGCCGCGGCATTTTCCGCATTCCCGACCAAGCGGTTGGCCAGCCTGAAGTTCAGCATATCCATGGGACCTGAAGGTGGAACGCCCACGCCCCAGTAGCCGGTTCGCCCCGGCACATCCTGCACCGTAGTCTGCGTCCCGGGCACCACGACTTCAATGGTCGGCACTGTGTAGTCAAATGTCGTAAGCAAACCGGTAAATACTTCGCCGCACTGGAAGGTTTCATTTTCCAGCACCTGCTTCATCAGAAAAATATTGGTTTCAAATCCATAGATTTTGGTCGCCGCCAATGCCTTGATCGACCGGGCAATCGTTTCTTCGCGCGATGCTCCGGTCACAATGACTTTGGCTAACAGCGGATCATAATAGGCCGAAACCTCGGTGCCGGTTTCCACCCAGGTATCACAACGGATACCGTCTGGAAATTCCGCGAGGGTTATGGTTCCACTTGACGGCTGATAGTCTTTGCCCGGATCCTCGGCATAGACGCGAAACTCCATCGCGCAGCCCGAGGGTTTTAAATCAAAATTTCCAGGGGTTGGATCTTCGCCCGCCGCCAGCTCAACCATCCAGCGCACGAGGTCAACGCCGAAGACCTCTTCGGTGATTCCATGCTCCACCTGAAGCCGGGTGTTCACCTCGAGAAAGTAAAACTGTTCAGTCTCTGCATCATAGATAAATTCAACCGTCCCGGCGGAACGGTACGCCGTTTTTTCCGCCAGTGCTTTTGCCGCCGCATGCAAAGCCTGTCGGGTATCTTCGGAAATATTGGGCGCCGGCGTTTCCTCAATGACCTTCTGATTTCGGCGCTGTACGGAACAGTCGCGCTCACCGAGTACCACAATATCCCCTTTACCATTGCCGAAGATCTGCACTTCGATATGACGCGAGGTGCGGATATATTTTTCCAGGAAAACACCTTCGTCTTTAAAGTAGTTTTTACCCAGGCGCTTGATGGTGTCGTAATGCGCTTCCAGTTCATCGGAATCATTACAGATCCGCATCCCGATGCCCCCGCCGCCTGCGGTGCTTTTCAGCATAACCGGATAGCCCACTTTTTCGGCGGACGAAAGTGCATCTTCCATACTGTTCAGCAGCGGCGTTCCCGGCACCAGCGGCACGCCGGCGGCTTCAGCCAAGTCTCGCGCTTTATGCTTTAACCCGAATTCAAGAATGTGATTTTCTTCGGGGCCGATAAATTCAACGCCCAGCTCTTCGCACGCGCGGCTGAACTCCACATTTTCACTGAGAAAACCGTATCCCGGATGAACCGCCTCAATACCGCGTTCTTTCATCACCGACAGAATTTTACCGGTATTGAGGTAGCTGTCCTTGGCCAGAGCCGAACCGATATTATACGCCTCATCGGCCATCGCCACGTGTTCCGCATCGGCATCCGCATCTGAAAAGACCGCCACCGCTGTAATCTTCATTTCCTGCAGGGTCCGGATAATCCGGCAGGCAATTTCTCCGCGGTTGGCAACCAGTACTTTCTTAAACATCTACACGTCCTCTACTTCTATCCTTAATGCGGCTAAAAAAAATTCCTATTATTCCCAAACGGTCATCTGCACCGGCGTGGGGTTGTAACCGTTGCAGGGATTGTTCAGCTGCGGACAGTTAGAAACAAAAACGATGACGTTCATCTTGGCCACGAGTTCCACATATTTTCCGGCCCCGGAAATACCGTCGGAAAATTTAGACCCCCCCTCGGGATCAACCGGCACATTCATAAAAAAATTAATATTACAAACCTGGTCGCGCTTATCCATGCCGTCGCCCCAATCGAGGATGCCCTGCAGGAACGTATCGCGGCAGCTGTGCATGTAGCGCTTGTCATGGGCATAGCGCGAGGTATTGCTTTCGCAGGAACAGGCACTGCCCAAGGTGTCGTGACGCCCGCAGGTGTCGGCCACGACGTTCATCATCACCTTGTTTTCGTTGCTCCGGATTTCGGTGCCGAGTTTGATATAAACATTGTTCTGCATGCGCAGCGTGTTATTGGCGTGGTAACGCTCGGCAAAATCGTCCGCACTGAAAAACAGGGTATCGGCTGCCTGATTTCCTTCAAGGTCGGTAATGCGTAGCGTCTCCCCTTTTTTCACGGTTTTCATCCAGTAGGTTCCGGCCGGAACAACTTCATTCAGCCGCGCGTCTTTTACATCTAAAATGCTTTCTTTCAATTCACTCATCGTGAACCTCCTGATTCAATCCATTTTTAACCACGAAGGCTGGTAGCACATGAAGGCCTTTCGTGCATAAGCTTCGTGTTCTTTGTGACTTCGTGGTTGATATACTTTCAGTCATTTAAAGGTAATAGTTTTCGGAGTTTTCGAAACCGCGTTGGTTTTCGGGGCAGAGCATACGGCAGGGATCGTCAGCCGCGGCAGGCTCGGATTCGAACAGTGTGATCTTTACCGGCTTGGCGATGTATTCGTTCGATGGGTTAAGCGGATGCATGCCGGTGTCCAATACGATAAGGGTATCCATCTCGGCGCGCAGATCGACATAGGAACCAGCCAGTGAAGCATCAGCTACAAAGATCATATTGCCGTCGGCATCAATATCGGTTTTCGAGAAAAAGTTCACGACATTGGTAAAATCGCGTTTGGTCATTCCGTGTTTTGCGAGCTCAACGGTGAGCGAATCGAATCCGTTGCGGTAAAAATCGTTATGTACGTCCTGATAAGATCGGGTGCCGAAACGCTCGAGCATATCTTCCCGGTAGGTCACGCCACAAATTACATCGTGCCAGTCGTTCGAGGTATCCGTGATGCTCATCAGCACGCGCCCCATATCGGAGTAAATGCAGGCATATTTAAAGAGCGATGAAATATGCTGAATCTTCATCGTATCGCCCATGTTGTAGCGCTCGGAATAATTGTCGGCATTATAGAAAAGCGCGGAAACGTTTGCTCCGCCTTCGAGGTCGGTCAACCGGATGGTGCATCCACGGCGTACCATACGGGAAAAGTTCCAACCGCCGGGCACCACGGTTTCATAGCGGATTTTATCTTCGGGTATAGAGTTCATTTTCTGCATCCTTCATTTATCGATTGGTTCTGAGCGGCGGCAGGATCGCGTCGGCAAACGTGATCTGACCCAGTACAGACAGGTTGCATTTCAGTGCCGTGGCCAGCAGGGTATAGAGTTTATCGACCTCGCCCTGCACCAGCCATATTTCCAGGTTTTTTCCATCTTCCAGCATGACCTGAAACGTGGAGATTACTTCATCCAGATAATCGCGCCGAACCGCCATCAGTTTATTGGCACAGTTATCCGCTGAGGCATCGTAGGAAAGGGTCAGGGTTCCGGCCATTACGCGGGAGCGGTCCTGCTGCTGATATTTCAGCAGCTCGCGTTTCACCAGGTCGGCAATCAGCATGGACCGATTGTCCATGCCTCGGTCTTCCGCCATCTGCTCCAGCTCTCCATACAGCTCAGCCGGCATGGTGACGCTGAAGCGTTTATAGTTCTGTTTTTCTTTCTGCATCCTCTCTCCGTTCTAATCCGCCTCCCGAGCCACCATCTTAACCACTTCGAATTCATCCTGCGTTTCCTTCGCGCTCGGATGAATCAGTTCTTCCAAATGAATCTTGGTGGTCAGAAATTCCGGCGAAAGAAACTGATCGGGCGACCGCGGGCGACTCACCGGAACCTCAACGAGTTCCTGCACCCGGCCAGGATTGGCTTCAAGCACAAGTACACGATCCGAAAGATACACCGCTTCATCGAGATCATGCGTAATGAAAATAATCGTGATATCGATCTTCTTCCAGATCTGTAGCAGATAGGCCTGCATCTTCGCCCGCGTCTGAGCATCCAGCGCCCCGAACGGCTCATCCATCAAAAGCACCTTCGGTTTATTGGCCAGTGCCCGGGCAATGGCCACGCGTTGCTGCATCCCGCCCGACAGCTGGGCTGGATAAAGATCAGCATACGGCTCGAGACCGACAATATCCAGCCATTGGAGGGCATCGCGCTCAGCATCAAATTTACTGGCGCCGCCGACCTCCAACCCGAACATGATGTTCTTTTTCACAGTGAGCCACGGAAAGAGCGTGTATTTCTGGAACACCATTCCGCGGTCGGCGCCTGGCTCAGATACCGGATAACCGTCCACCAGAATTAATCCATCGGTGATATCCTCCAGACAGGCCATCATGCGAATTACGGTGGACTTACCACATCCGGAAGGACCAATGATGGAAAGAAACTCGCGCTTGTGCACCTTGAAGGACACCTGATCCAGAATACGACGCACGCCGTCTTCGGATGGAAATTCTTTGACCAGTTTATCGACCTCAATAACGATCGGTTGGCTCTTCACCTCATCCAGACGCGCTTTGACCTGCTGGGATTGTTCCTTATAACTCGGCAGGTTTAATTTACTGGGCATATTCATCATAAGGCCTCCGCCGGTGCTGGTACCGTTTTGCTGAACAGTCGGCTGAAGACCGATTTACGACCGCCCTCCCAGGCAAACAGCTGCCGCCCGATGGCTGCCAGAATCATATCGGTGCCGAGGCCGATAAAGCCGAGAACGAGGATGGCCGCATAAACGTTTTCAAACATTCGGTATTTGGCCTGCTGATTGATGAACCAACTAATGCCTGTACTCGTGCCGACCACCTCGGCCACAATCAGGTAGGTCGAGGCCCAGCCGAGCAGGATACGCATATCCATGTAGAGTTTCGGCAGCACCGCAGGGATCACGACCTTAAACAACAAACGACCCGGTTTTGCACCCAGCGTCTGCGCCGCTTCCACCAGACTGAAGTCGACCGTGCGCGTGGTGTTGGCAATCACCAGCACCTGCTGGAAGAAGGTGCCGATAAAAATAATGGCCACTTTCGGCGCATCGTTAATCCCCAGAATGGCCACCGCCAGCGCCCCGAAAACCGGAGCGGGAAAATAGCGGAAAAATTCGACGAAGGGCTCGATGAGTTTCGAGAAGGTGGTGAAGACGCCACATAGAATGCCCAGCGGAACTCCGAACAGCGACGAGAGAATAAAACCCCAGAATACCACGCGGACACTGTGTGCCACGCTTTCGTGAAACCAGGGTTCCCCATCGCGGCGCGGTTCCGTGACGAAGGCGTAATAGAACGCCTTGGTCACTTCGTGCGGGGCCGGAAAATAAACCGGGTTCACGCGTTTTCCAACCATGGGAATGCTATCCGAATCGG
>CAKZQV010000168.1 GCA_937141895.1 uncultured Verrucomicrobiota bacterium | reverse complement strand
TCTGCTCCTCGTCGGACATGCCGTTGAGCTCTTCTTCCATTTTCGCACAGATTTTGACCACATCCGCCCCGCGCTCTGCAGCATAGGCCTTCACCGCCTTGACGTAATCATTGTCTTCCATCAGGCCGTCTTCATCCACGTTGCAGCAGTAGATCACTTTTTTATCCGTCAGGAACTGCGATTCCTTAAACACCGTTTTTCCATGGTCCGATTCTTTGCCCTCGAAAGAATAGGCCATTTTTCCTTCCCCTAAGTGGGCCAAAAGTCCCTCAAATGTCGGAAGGGTCGCCGCAATGGCTTTATCCCCGCGTGCCGCCTTCACCACGCGATTGTGCCGATTTTCCATCATCTGGAAATCGGCAATAATCAGTTCGGCTTCGATAATTTCAATGTCGCGGATCGGATCGATGGTTCCATCAACATGCACCACGTTGGTGTCATCAAAACAGCGGACCACCTGAAGAATCGCATCCGTTTCCCGAATATTCGTCAGAAACTTATTCCCTAGCCCTTCGCCCTGGCTCGCGCCTTTCACCAAGCCGGCGATATCCACAAAATCCACCGTCGCCGGCAGAATTTTCTGCGACCCCGCAATTTCAGCCAGTTTATCTAGACGCGGATCCGGAACCGGAACAACCGCCTTGTTCGGCTCAATGGTGCAAAATGGATAGTTTGCCGCCTCCGCATTCTGCTCGCGCGTCAGCGCATTAAAAATGGTCGATTTTCCAACATTTGGAAGTCCAACAATTCCGACACTCAGTCCCATGGTCTTTCTCCTGACCTGAAACGTGAGCCGTGAAATTCATCACGCCTCACGTTTTCACGGATCATGCAAAGTTTTTACTTTGCCGGTTTTTCGTAATCCATCAACACGCCGCCCATAAAGTTGGCGCCGCCGTCAACAAAGATGGTCTGACCCGTAATCTTCTTTGAATATTTGCCCAGCATGAAAACGCAGGCATTCGCCACTTCAACCTTGTCCTCAACTGTATCCCACGGAAGCGGGCTGATTTCGTCCCAGGTTTTAGACAGATGATCGAAATACGGAATGGAAGACGCGGCTTTGGTGGTCAGCGGACCGGCAGACACGGCATTCACACGGATATAATCCTTGCCCATATTACGCGCCAGCGCTTTAACCAAGGCTTCGAGCGCTGCTTTGTTTACCCCCATCCAGTTGTAATACGGGAACGGGCGCGAGCCTTCGAAGGACAGGGTCACAATTGAGCCGCCCTCTTTCATTTTCGGAGCCGCAAAGTGCGCAACCGTTGCAAGCGACGCCGCAGAAATATGGAAACCCTGCATCACATCGGCGGAGGCTGGCGTATACATTTCCTCCTGACCGAGGCAGGTTTTCGGATTGGCATAGCCGATGGAGTGCAGGACGCCCGCAATTTCGCCAACTTCGGCAAAGAGTTTTTCCACTTCGGCATCCACGGTAACATCGCAGTATTTGAAATCCATCGCATCTTTCTCTTCCTTGGTCAGGTCTTTACAGCCCCGGTCAAAAAATATCTTTTTCATGCGTTCGTTCTGGGCCGTCCAAACTACCTTACCGCCCATTTCTTCAATCAGCTTACCCGTTGCGTACGCGATGGAATCCGTATTCAGAATTCCCATCACCACATAAGTGCTTCCTGGCTCGATCATCGTCTCTACACTCCTGTTTGTTAAAAAAAAGCAGGGAGTAACCTATTGGATTACCCCCAGGCAATGCAATCCATGAAACCACCCGAGTTCACTAGACCTAAATTCCTCATGCTGGAAAACTTGAACATTTACACCAAAAAGGATATTTCATAGTCATGAAATATAGTACTACATTAATCCTATTTATATTCTCCTGCTCGGCGATCGCATCGAAGAATGTGGCCTATATTTACGGCGATGTAGCGGAAGACGGAACCACGCCTTCAGGGGAAGCCCCGCCGTACGACCAAATGCTGCTCACAGACACCGGCAATACGGGCTGCTCACAGTTCAAGGCCATGGTCGAGGCTGAGGGCTACACCATTTCGCAACACTATGACCAGACGACCACGCTCAACACCGCGTTTCTGAATCAATACGATGTCATCGTTTTCGGCCTCCACCAGAAAATCTGGAGCCCGACTGAAAAAACAGATTTAGATGGCTGGATCCGTGACGGAGGTGGCATTTTGATGTACAGCGATTCTGCGGCCGGAGGAAAATATAATGTCGCAGGCATCGAAAACCCTACCGGACAAAATGCGGTAAATAATATTCTCTCCCCGTACGCCATGGAAGTAACCGTGGACCAAGGCGGCGGGACGCGGGCCTATATTCCAGATGCGGCTTCATCCAATCCGATCATATGGGACCAACCGGAGTTTGAGGGCGAAGGCGTCTCCCCCATTGCTGTTGATCCTACCTCGAATGCACAAATACTGATTCCACTCAAAGACAGCAACAAACTGTCAGGAAGCAGCATGAATTCACCCGGAAACACGAGAGGCATCACGATTGCCAGTCCGAACTGGGCCGTCCTTGCGCTCCATCAAGTGGACGATGGAAATGTGATGGCCATTTTTGACCGGCAGCCCCTGTGGAACAACGGCCCCGGCTCCCACATTAACCGCCGGGACAACAAAGAAATCCTGCGGCGCATCGTCCGCTACCTCGCCCGCGACTATGGGAATTCCAGTGATTGGATCAACCTGACATCCACGAATCAGCTCGAGCTGACCTACCGACAATGGAGCGGCGGATCCGGAACCAACGGGGTCAATTATATCGCGAAAAATACAATGATCGCCGTTGAGCATGCCACCAACCTGTTTTCCAATGACTGGAAAACGGCATCCAATCGGCTGGAACAGGTATCAACAACAAGCGAATCGTCTGAATCAGATGTCGTTACCGTTCGACTTATTCCAGAAATCGGAACGTCTGCAGGTTATGCGAGGATTGCAATTACGCCCTACACCAACAGCCCGTCATCGTCTGGAGTTATCGCCATCAATTGCGGAGGGACAGCATTTACAGGAACCGATGGAGCGCAATACATGGCCGACACCTATTTTATTGGAGGTCACATCGACGCTTTTCCGGGTAATTCGGTAGCCAATACAACGGACGATCTGCTCTACAACTATGCGCGCTCCGGTTTCAGCGCCTACAACATTCCGGTCACCAATGGGAACTACCAAGTGGTTTTGAAATTTTCGGAAACCTACTTTTCCCAAAATAATAAACGCGTCTTTGACATTTCGCTCGAAGGAAATCTGGCGATCGATGACCTCGATCTACATGCCACCGCTCCGGGAATCTGGGTTGCCTATGACCTCGAATTTCCCATTGAGGTCACAGATAACCAGCTGAACATCACGGCGACAGCAAGACAAAACAACACCCTGCTGAACGCCATTGTCATTATTCCGGACTAGGTGTAGATCTCGGCATCCTGTTCCGCAAATTCCTGCGATTTTTCCTGCATGCCCTTTTCAATGGCCTCCTCTTCGGAAATGCCCTGCTCGGCCGCATACTGGCGCACGTCTTCGGAAATCCGCATGGAGCAGAATTTCGGTCCGCACATCGAACAGAAGTGGGCGGTTTTCGCATCTTCCGTCGGCAACGTGGCATCATGGTAAGAACGCGCCGTTACCGGATCGAGCGCCAGATTGAACTGATCTTCCCAGCGGAATTCAAAACGGGCTTTACTCAGGGCGTTATCCCGCACCTGTGCTCCCGGGAAACCTTTGGCCAGGTCGGCCGCATGCGCCGCGATTTTATAGGTAATTACGCCGGCCTTGACATCTTCCTTATCCGGCAGGCCGAGGTGTTCTTTCGGCGTCACATAGCAGAGCATAGCACAGCCATACCAACCAATATTTGCAGCACCAATACCACTGGTAATGTGGTCATAGCCCGGCGCCACATCGGTCGTCAGCGGGCCCAGGGTGTAAAACGGCGCTTCGTGACAGGCCTCCAGCTCCCAATCCATATTTTCCTTCACACCGTGCAACGGAACATGGCCGGGTCCCTCAATCATCACTTGCACGTCATATTCCCAGGCAATTTTCGTCAGCTCGCCTAACGTCTCCAGTTCGCCCAGCTGGGCTTCGTCGTTGGCGTCGGCAATCGCGCCCGGACGCATGCCATCGCCCAGCGACAGAGATACGTCGTACTGCTTGCAAATCTCACAGATTTCGCGGAAATGGTCATAGAGGAAGCTTTCTTTGTGATGCGTCACGCACCACTTCGCCATGATGGATCCACCACGACTCACAATGCCACAAACGCGCTGTGCCGTCATTGGCACATAGCGAAGACGCACGCCGGCGTGAATCGTGAAATAGTCAACGCCCTGCTCAGCCTGCTCAATCAGCGTATCGCGGAATAGCTCCCAGGTCAGATCTTCCGGTTTATCGCCCACTTTCTGCAGCGCCTGATAAATCGGAACCGTTCCGACCGGAACCGGGCAGTTGCGCAGGTTCCATTCGCGCGTATCGTGAATATTTTCGCCGGTGGACAAATCCATAATTGTGTCGGCGCCCCAGAGCGTCGCCCACTGCACTTTTTCCACTTCTTCACCAATACTGGAAGAAACGGCGGAGTTTCCGATGTTACCGTTGATCTTCACGAGGAAGTTACGGCCGATAATCATCGGTTCCGCTTCCGGATGGTTAATATTGGCCGGAATAATCGCGCGCCCTTCCGCCACTTCTTTACGCACAAACTCGGGCGTAATGAAATCTGGAATATTGGCCCCGAAGGACTCGCCCGGATGCTGATGATTCGGCGAACGCATAGCAGCGGTCTGGGCTTCTTTTAACAAACCGACATCATGTTCCGATTTCATATAAACAGCCTTAAACGCTTCCTGGCGTCCAAGGTTTTCGCGGATCGCAATGAATTCCATCTCCGGTGTAATAATGCCCTTTTTGGCATAGTGCATCTGGGAAACATTGGCTCCCGGCTTAGCGCGAAGGGCTGTTTTTTCCAAGGATTGGAACGGGACGCGATTTTCGTCGCCGCCCTGTCCGTCGTCACCCGGCTGGTATCCGCGTGCCTCAACCACTTCCGTGTCGTTGCGCTCTTCAATCCAGGTTTGGCGGAGCTTTGGCAGCCCCTGTTCCAGATCGAGCGTGAAATTCGGATCCGTCATCGGGCCACTGGTGTCATAGGCCATGATCGACCGATTTTCTTCAATTGAGCCATCGGCTTTCTTGGTGTCGGTCAGCTTGATTTCGCGCATCGGGACTTTGACGTCCGGGCGGCTGCCGGTGATGTATACTTTGCGGGAATTCGGATAATCGGTTCCGTAGTCGTCGTATGTGTGTTTTTCCTGAATCATGACCTTTTTTACTCCGTAGTTAACTTCCAATCTTTGGAACATGGTCAGGAGCGACGGCAGCGGAAAACACGCTTCCCTACGCCGGCATTATCCGTACAGGTTCCAAGGGTTATTCTCAGCCCGCCTCCTCTTAAAAAACCGGGCACCCCTAGCGATGAATCTAAGCAATCTACTCGGACGCGCCGCAGAGTCAATGGATAATCATGACTATATCGATCAACTTTCACGGTTTGCGCAGTTTACAACCCGGCCACGCGTGGTAGTATGCGCCCCTTAATCCCTTTTGGAGTGAAAATATGGACTGGAAAGCAATCGGAAACCGCCTGTTGGACAGCGGAAAAATATCGAAAGAAGAAGCCCTCGCTGTGCTGGAATCATCCAATGATGAACTGCTCGAAATTGTGCAGGCAGCCTACACCCTCCGGAAAAAGTATTTTGGAAACACGGTATCCATTCACCTTCTGCAGAATGTAAAAAGCGGAAAATGCCCTGAAGACTGCACCTTCTGTTCCCAGTCCTCAAAATATAAAAACGACGTCGAGCGCTACAGCATGCAGACCGTCGAAACCATCGTGGAAGGCGCCCAGGCCGCGGTCGACCGTGATGCCAAGCGCTACTGCATGGTCGCCAGCTCCCGCGCCCCGAGCCCGAAGGAACTCGAAGTCGTATGTGAAGCCACGCGCCTGATTAAACAGAAGCATCCCGGCCTCGAAATCTGCTCCTCCCTTGGCCTCCTGACCGAAGAAAAAGCGGAACAGCTGAAAGACGCCGGCGTTAACCGCTTTAACCACAACCTCGAAACCTCCGAAAACTTTTTCCCGGAAGTCGTCACCACCCACGATTTTGAAGAACGTATCAACACAGCCAAAGTGGCCAAAAAGGTCGGCCTCGACCTCTGCTGCGGCGGGCTATACGGCATGGGCGAAAGCCTCCAGGATCGTGTCGATCTGGCGTTCGCGCTGGCCGATCTCGACGTCGATTCAGTACCCGTCAATTTCCTCGATCCGCGACCCGGAACCCCCTTCTACGGAAAACCGAATCCGCTTACCCCGAACGACTGCATCCGAGCGCTCTGCATGATGCGCTTCGTCTGCCCGGAAGCAGAAATCCGAGTGGCTGGAGGACGTGAAAAAACACTGCGCGGCCTCCAATCGCTGGCCCTCTATCCGGCTAACTCCATCTTCACCGCCGGCTACCTGACCACCGGTGGCGCCGAATATGAAGAAGACAAACAGATGATCGAAGACGCCGGATTTACAATCGAAATCCAGGGCACCAAAGAACCGGCATTAGCCTGAAACCGGAAACTTGAAATTTGAAACCTGAAGTTCTTTCAGGTTTCCAGTTTCACATTTCAAATTTCAATGAGCTTCTGGAATTCTATAGATAAACCCATCATCGCGCTTGCGCCTATGGAAGATGTAACCGACACCGTGCTGCGCGAACTGCTGCTCGACGTGGCTGATCCGAGCGGTATTCATGTGGTCATGACCGAATTCGTCTCCACCGACGGCCTCGTCCACCCCAAAGCACGAAAACGCGTCATTCACCGCCTGCGGGTGACTGATGAAGAGCGGAAACTGCTGAAGGAAAAGAATGTAAAAATCGTGGCGCAGATTTGGGGCAATACCCCGGAAAACTATCAGCAGGTCATCAAAGAAATTGCCGATGAAATGGAGTTCGATGGCATCGACATCAACATGGGCTGCCCCGTTCCCAAAGTTGTGCGCCGAGGATCCTGCTCCGGCATGATCGGAAATCCATCGCTGGCCAAAGAAATCATCTATGCCTCTAAAGAAGCGTCCAATCTTCCCGTCTCGGTAAAAACCCGAATTGGA
>CAKZQV010000167.1 GCA_937141895.1 uncultured Verrucomicrobiota bacterium | reverse complement strand
CGACGAGCGCGGCGAACTGTGCGACTTCCGTTTTTCGGAATCCGTGATCCGCTCATCTTCCTCCAGTTCGGAAGGCACCATTATATCACTCTGAGTGACGGTGGCTTTTTCCTGGAGGTACTTCCGGACGATCCGTTGCTTACGTTCTTCAAGCGTCTCTTCACGCGCGCTTCCAATCATTGGAAACAGAGCAATCAGGATTAGAATCTGGACGGACTTGTTCATCACCCATAAAGTATGTCCTGTTAATCCACGGCGTCAACCTTGGGCATGGTTAAACTTTGACCCCATGTGAGGCTTGTGCAACTTACGGAAGGGAGTACACGACTTTCCCTCCCGTATAAAATGAGGACTAGATATGAACCTGATCGAAGCGCTGAGAAGTGAATGTGTGCAAGCCAATGCCCCGTGCAGCTCCCGGGATGATCTGCTCAAAACCGCAGCCCAACTGGCGAAAAAATCGCCGAGTCTGAGCCACCTTGATGAAGCCACCATCTATCAGGGCCTGAAAGATCGCGAGGATCTCAGCACAACCGGTTTCGGAAACGGCATCGCGATTCCGCATTGTCGCCTGGATGGTGTCGAAGAGTTTGTCGTTGGTGTAATCTCCGTGCCCGAGGGGATTGATTTTTCCGCTATGGACGGTGTACCCGTTAAGCTTTTCGTCTTCATTGTGGCCCCCTCGAGCAAATCCAATGTGCATATTAAAGTCCTGTCGGCCATCTCCCAGGTACTGAATGTGCCGGGACACGTGGAAGAAATGCTGCGGGCGCCGACGGCCGAAGTGCTCGCGGAAAATTTCCTGCGGCATGTCCGCGACGAAGCCGACCCGAAGCAGCACGACAATAAAAACCTCTTTCGGGTTCAGATTCAGGACGAGGATCTGTTTCATGATGTGCTCAAGATTTTTGCGAGCTTTACCTCGACCACCGTAATGGTTTCCGAGGCCGAACCCGCCGCCAATTACATCCAGAAAATGCCGCTCTTTGCCAGCTTCTGGAGCGATAAGCATGCCGAGTTCTGCAAGGTGATCTTAGCCACCGTGGACAAAAAAGATACCAACGAAACTATACGACGCATTGAACAGGAAGTCGGTTCATTGGATGACCGCAACGATGTCCTGCTCACCGTACAGGAACTGTTTTACTGCGCTGGAAGCCTGAACGTTTAAGTTCCAACCCTTGGAAGATTTGTTTTATGTCCACCCCTGAACATGTCGCCGAAACTGCTGCCTCATTGCCCATTCTTTTCACCCTCGTCGGGGCCATGCTGATCGTCTGCTTTTATGCCGGCAAACTGATCAAGAAAACCACCCTGCCCTCGCTCATTGGCTACATGCTCGTCGGCGCACTCTTCGGCCCCTCCTTTGCAAAATATGGTCTGCAGGTATTCACCGAACCGGTGCTGGAAAGCCTCTCCTTCATCACCCAGATCTCACTGGGGTTTGTCGCCTTCAGCATCGGGTCCGAGCTCAGCATGAAATCGCTCCGACGGCTGGGCAACGGAATCGTATGGATTATCTTTTCAGAATCCTTCACCGCGTTCTTTGTGGTGACCGGTTTGATTTATCTGGTCACGCTGGATTTGCCCATGGCCCTGATCTTTGGGTCTATGGCACCCGCCAGTGCACCGGCGGGAACGGTCGCCATTATTCAGGAATACAAAGCCAGCGGCAGCCTGACACAGGCGCTCTATGCCGTGGTCGGGTTTGACGACGGCCTCGCCATCATTATTTTCGGGTTTGCCGCGGCCCTCGCCAAAAGTCTTCTGCTGGCCGAAGCGCCGGGCCATGTTTCCGAAGGTTTTTTCCAAATGATGAAAGCACCAACGGTCGAGATTATCCTCAGTATCGTGGTGGGCGTGGTGCTTGGTTTTCTGCTGGCTCAGTTGGTGCGATTCATCAAAAACTCGCGCGACATGCTGATCGTTGTCTTTGGCATTGTAACCCTCAGCACCGGCCTTTCCATGATGTGGCACCTTTCACTCATCCTCACGAACATGGTTATCGGCTTTGTGCTCATCAACACCCGCCGCGAAGCCCTCGTGCACAAAGTCACCGCACCGTTGCTGGAAATTATGCCGCTGACGTTTGTCCTCTTCTTCTGCCTCGCGGGCGCACACCTGCAGCTGGCGGCACTTCCAAGCCTTGGAATTATCGGCTTGGTCTACATCATCGGCCGTTCAGGAGGACTCATCGGCGGTGCGCGTTTGGGAGCCATTTTTGGTCATGTGGATGAAAAGATTAAGAAGTATGTCGGCCTCGGCATTCTCTCCCAGGCCGGGGTCGCCATCGGTCTGGCTCTGATTGTAAACGCGGAGTTTGCCGGACTGGGTGCAGAAATTGACGGTATGTCCCACGGCAGTCTGATTGGCACGAAAGTCATCACCACCATCACCGCCACCTGCATTGTCTTCGAAATTATCGGCCCGATTCTCGCGAAATATGCCCTGGGCAAAGCTGGCGAACTCGGTAAAGCCAAGCGGTAGGTGAAGAACGCGCATCCAACAAGGAATATTGAACTCTGAAAGCTTGTCACTCCTTCATCGTTCGAAATTTCTTCGATATTCAAAAGGTATAACCCAACGAAAGCGCCAGCAGGTGGGTGGTGGTTTCAAACTCACCGGCAAGCACCAGCGGATTTGCTCCGATCGGTCCGTTATCCGACCAAAGATAAGAATACGCCGCGTCCAGCGTCATCGCATCCCAAAACGTCCAGCCAAAACCCATCATCAGCATTTGACGATCTGTTCCCGGCAGTTCCGGACCGCGCGTGGAATCCGGCACCGGCGATTCGTCCCAGACATAACCGGCCCGCAACCTCCAGACATCGCCCAGCGCATACTCCCCACCGATGCGAATACTGATTACATTGTCCCAGTTTTTCGGTGCGGTGACCGTTCCTCCGGGCGTTGCAATCGCCAACTGCTGATAGGTACTCCACTCCGTCCAAACCAGGTCGAGACCCAGCGACAGGTTGTTCATCGTAGTATTGGCCACACCCAGATTAATACTGGATGGCAATTCCAGCTCAGCTGATGCCGGGAAAACATCATTCGCCGAGCCGGTGACCTTCAATTTTACGGACGACTGATAACGGAAACCGATACCCCAGTCTTCCCAAGGCTGGAGATGGGCCGACAAAGTTCCGCCATAACTCATATCATCCCCTTTAACTCTCGATCCTGTACGTTGCAGGTCGGCCTCAGCATCCACGATATTCAACCCCGCAGATAAGGCCAGCATGTCAAAAGCCTGCCAGGCAACCGATGGCGTAATATAAATGGCTTTGAGTTCGGAATATGTCGCCAAAGGAGCGCCGGCCCAGCCGTCCGGCCATTCCGTAATCAATCCATAGGGCGCATTGATCGACACCATACCCGTCCAATCGTCGGAAATCGGCTGCACATAATAAACGTGCGGAATCGCACGCCAGTCATCCGACATCGTGGCCGCATTTCCTGTTCCCGGCTCTTTATAGTCGGTGTGGATCGAGACAAACGCACTGCCCGCCATCATCTGTGGACGTTCTGTGCCGGCCAGTGCAGACGGATTATACCACGCCTGTGATGTCATGTTGGTCCGACCACTGATCGCTCCGGCCTGTGCAAGTGCTTCCGCTGCTCCTTCCGTATATAGCTGGAACCCTGCGCCCAGGGCGGATCCCGATAACAATGCCGTTACAGTCAGGCCGGTCCACGTGTTAAAATGCATGCTTTTTTCTCCTCTTTATTTCCCCGCCGAATCAAAGGTATACAGATAGCGTTTAATTTTCTGCGTGGTGGTTTTTTCAAATTCTTCAAACCGGACATCAATTTTTCTCGGCCGTTTATAGTCGGAAAGGGTCTGCAGCTTTTTCTTAATATCCTCCCGAACCTTTGTCTCGATCTGCTCATCCGAAAGGCTGGTTCCTTCTAAGGACTGCATTTCATCGATGACCTCCTGATTCGGGACCACAATCAAACCCACGCGCTCACCGGTCTCATCGGCTTCGCGATACCCCAGTGCCAAGCACTCCAGCACCAAGTCGCTTTTCAGCACCTGCAGTTCCACTTCTTCCGGATAAATATTTTTTCCTTCACGATTTACAATCAGGCTTTTTTTACGCCCGCTGATCACGATATAGCCGTCTTCATCAAAATACCCGAGATCCCCGGTATGATACCATCCGTCGACCAGCACTTTTGCAGTCTCCTCCGGATTATTCCAATAGCCCTGCATCACATTCTCGCCCCGGGCACAGATTTCGCCGATCCCTTCCGGATTCGGGTTATCAATTTTGACGTCCACATTTACAAGGGGTTTACCCACGGTTCCAACCTTTGGAGCATTTGGCGGGTTCACCGAAATCACCGGAGCGGTTTCCGTAATCCCATACCCCTCCACAATGCAGAATCCCAGCTTGCTCCACGTCTCCAAGGTGGAGGGGCTGATCGGCGCGCCGCCGGAAACCACCAGACGTAATTGACCGCCCAGGCCATCCTTCACCTTCTTGCCCACCACCTTGGCCAACCCGGCATTCCTGGAAAACGACGAGCTGAAAAAGTTCAATGTGATCCTGGCCAACCCGCCCTACTCCATCAAGGCCTGGGACCGCAAGTCCTTTATCAACGACCCCT
>CAKZQV010000166.1 GCA_937141895.1 uncultured Verrucomicrobiota bacterium | reverse complement strand
TCCGAATCCATCAGGCAATACCTCGAGCACACCGCGACCTTGGAGCGGCCCACCGCGACGACCATGATTTTTAAGCAGCTCAAAAATCAGCTGATGCTTGCTGTAGCCGGCATAATCCTGCAGGCCGTATTCTTCGGCCAGCGCTTTAATGTCGTTAATCTCGGTAACCTGCATTTCGTGCAGGGAAAGCGGTGGCAGATTTTCGGTATTGGGCGGCGGCTCTTCGTTGCGGCGCTGCTTGTTTTTGTTGTTCCGGTTTTTCTTATTGTGCTTACCGTTGTTGTGACGATGCTGGTTGTTTGGGCGCCCACCGTTATGATCCTGCCGCCTTTCCTCGCGGTTTTCAGCCGGCGCGGACTCCGCCTTGGGAGTTTCAGCAGGTTTAGTTGCAGGAGCTTCAGCTTGAGGTGCGGGTTCAGCTGAAGTTTCTTCAACTTTTTTCGCCGCAGCCTTCTTTTTTGAAGCTTTCTTTTTGGATGCTTTTTTCTTCGCCGGTGCAGCCGCTTCCGTTGCTACTGTAGCTTTTTGCTCAACCACTTCGTTTTCTTCGCTCATTATTTACCTTTCAAGCATGATGGCTGTAATGGTCTTTTCTACAGCCAACTTTAATTCTCCCAGCGTTCCAATATTTGGAACCACCCGATCGGCCCGCCGCTCTTTTTCGGACAGCAGCATCTGAGAGTTCATTCGTTTTTCAGCTTCCTCAGGACTCAAGCCCCGTTTTTCCAATCGTTGGAAAACGTCCGCCTCCGGGCTGGAAATGCAGAGAATCGCATCCCAATCCAGATGGTCCATCCCGCTTTCAAAAAGCAACGGAAGCAGAATGGCCGAAGGTTGATCGGCCAGCCTCTGTTTTCTGATCCATTGCTCAAGCTCAAGTCGAACAGCCGGATGAACCAATCCATTCAATTGTTCGAGCTTCTGGGGATCATCGAAAACAAGTTTTCCAAGCATTGGACGCGAGATGGCTCCGTCATCTTTCAGGATCTCAACACCGAAATGTTCAACCACCTGATGATAGACCGGACACCCTTTGTCCATCAGTTGATGTGCCACGCGGTCTGCATCGCACACAGCAAAACCCATCTCTTCGAGAATCCGTCCTGTCTCTGATTTACCACATGCAATTCCGCCGGTAATACCTAAAACAATGGTCTTGCGATTTAAACCCGACATGAACGTTGGAATGGAGTGCAGATTGGAATCCCGAGATAGAGAAGTCGTTTCACCCTGAAACTTCTTATGTTCTAGGCGTTCTGATAAATAAAGTCAACCCTCCTCGCGAGGAATCCCCCAAGCAAAATCGGGGTTTTCTTTTTGCTTTTTAAGCCTGCTGACCCTAGCGTGGATGATTGAATTTATTGAGGAAGATCCTTTGGCAGCTGAAGACCAGTACAAAACCCGCGCCACCCTGATTCAGCGCGTACAGAACCAGCAGGACGAGCAGTCTTGGGAGGAATTTGTACGTGTTTATCGCCGTTATATTTACGCAATTATCCGCAGCATGAATATCTCCGAACACGATACCGAAGATATTCTTCAGCAGGTCCTGATTAATCTATGGAACAGCCTGCCGAAAATGGATTATGAAAAAATCAACCGCTTTCGCAGCTGGCTCAGCACCGTGACCAAAAACTGCGTTACGGACTTTATTCGCAAACGCACCCGCGAGGCCAACCGCCTTGAAAAAGCCGGCAAGGATACGACCCTCACCTATCTTAAAGCCATTCGCCTTCCGGAGATCGACAACATTGCCGAGCGCGAGTGGGAAATTCACCTCACCAACCTGGCCCTCGAAAATATTGAACCGCTGTTTTCCGGAAAAGCCGTGGACGCCTTCCGCCTCACCCTTCAGGGCAAAGGCGTTAATGAAATCGCCCAGAAATTGGATCTGAAAGAGAATTCGGTATATCGGCTCAAGAACCGTGTAAAGGAACGTCTGATTCAGGAAATCAAGCACCTGCGCGAAGAACTGGAATAAAATCCGGCCTAGCTCGCGTCGTTGCTCTCCGTCTTTGACGAATCCGATTTTTCTGATCCTTTTTTTACCGGAGCACCCTTTTTTTTCTGAGCATCCTGTTCCGCCTTTTGTTTGGCTTGTTCTTCCAAGGCTTTGAGCCGGGAAAGCTCCTCTTCCAATTGTTTCTTTTCAGCCTCGGCCTTCAGGCGGGCCTCCTCGGCCTTCCGCGCATTTTCTTCCGCCTTACGCCGGGCTTCGGTCTCCGCTTTTTTACGGGCCTCATCCTGTTGCCGTTGTTTTTCGGCCAATGCTTTCAGGCGTTTTTCCTCGGCCCTGCGCTTCGCCTCTTCTTCGGCTTTTCGACGTGCTTCTTCTGCCTTCCGTTTTTTGACCGCTTCCGCTTTTTTGCGAGCCTCTTCCTTGCGCTTACGCTCCAGCGCTTCTTTGCGTTTTTTCTCCTCCTCGGCTTTTTTACGAGCCTCGGCTTTTTTCTTCGCGTCGGCGTCTACGACATCCATTTTTTTCCTGAGCTCGGCCAGTGTATTCTGTGGAAAGTCATCGGTATTAATCACGAGTCGTTTGAGTCGCAACGGATTCACCTGTTTCATAAAGTTATTCTTCGACCGATTCGCGATCTGCACATTCGCGAGTTTCAGCTCATCAAGCTTCAACCCTCTGATTTCATAGAGGTGCTCGATCCCCGTATTGCTTAGATCCAGCGATTTAAGCTGGAGAGGAGCCAGAATATTTCGGCGATAGACCCCAATGATATTCATCGACAAAACCGTGTAGGGCGAACCGGACAAGTCCAGTGCATTGCCCTCTTCTGCCAGGGTAACCTTCAGCCCATTTTTTCGCGCATAGCTACTGTAGTTCAACTTATCGAGCACCGCCGCCGCCAGCGGCACATAGTCCTTCGCCTTGGCCTTCGAAGGCCGGCGGCGCATGTGATGATAATACACATAAAATAGCGTCATCTGATTGGCCGTCCGGGCCTCATTAAACAGATCTGCCAGCTGTTGATCGGTGAGCTGACGTTTATCCACGGGCTTGATCTTCGCATACTTTTCACTCAGTTCTCTGAGCTGACCAATACGCCGGGATTCGCCCGCCATCGAAAAACTTTCATTCGCGGCATTAAATTCCTGAAGAACAAAATGAAGAATACCCTTCTGCTCAAACAGATTCTGCCGCTTCACCGTATCCACGTTTTGATTCAAACCGGTTTCCAACAGCTGAATCATCGTGGCCGCGTTCACAAAGTCGCGGCTTCGCACGGTATACGAAACCGCGTCACCCAGATTCTCTCCCAGTTGCTGCCGCTCCCGTTGCTCTTTGATGAACAACTGAAAATTGGCTTCCGCATTTTTACGCTGAGCAATGGCCTCCGCTTTTTCCTGACTAATCGCCACGAGGTTCCCGGAAATCACAAAAGCCAGGAGTACCAGAAAGAAAATCAGCAGAAAGGCAATACGGCTATGTCGCTGCAGCAGCAACGATGTTCTCGTGATCGGTCCTGCACGTTCCGCCCGGGTTGGGTGCCCCGTTAAAAAAAGCTGAATTTCACGCCGCAACTCCAGGACACTCGCATAGCGTTCCTGAGGATCCAGCGCCAACGCTTTCATAATGACGGCAACGAGACCTTTGGGAACCCGGCGGTCATGACGCCGACGTCGGGGCGAAATAATTTTTCCGGCGCGCGTATTCTGTACCACTTCATTTGCAGACTGGCCTTCAACCGGAAGCTCATACGTCAGCAGGTTGTAGAGCAGTGCCCCCAGAGCATAAATGTCGGTTTTCTCCGTTTTTTCTCCATAGGCCTGCGTCTGCTCCGGCGCCATAAATCCGGGCGTACCCTTCATCGTGCCGGACAGCGTCATATCATTGAGAACATCACCGTCCAGATCCGTTGAATCATCCCCAACATCTTCTTCGGCTACATACTGAACCCGCGCCAACCCCCAATCGCACACCAGCACCTCGCCGAATTCCCCCACCCGGATATTGTCCGGTTTAATATCGAGATGCAGCACATTCCGTGAATGGGCATAGGCGATGGCATCGCAAATCTTAAGGAAAATATTGAGCAGTGTTTCAATGGGATACCTCGAGCGATAATCGCCCTCATCCTGCTGCAGCTTTCGGATGATCGATTTAAGGCTGTCCCCAGGAATCAGCTCCATTGAAAAGAAAGGTTCCCCATCTTCATCCAGCCCCATGTTATAGACGGGCATAATATTCGGGTGTGCTAGGTTTGCGGTCAGCCGGGCTTCCCGCAGAAACTGCTCCAGATCCTGCGGTGATTTATTCCGAACCGCCCGCGCCATGGCAATGCGCCGATCCAGACGATGGTCATGCGCCAGCGTGATTTTTTTCTCCCCGCCCTCCGCGATTTTTTCGAGCTCCCGGTAGCGGATATCATCTTTTTTCAGGGAGTTCAGAATCGGAGTGAGCGATGCGATCTCGTCCTCGGACAGGGAAAGATCTTCGGTATGGTAAAAACTCGCGAGCGTATCAATCCGATCGCTGAATTCCTTTTCCAGTTCCTTGCTGTCCCCGTCGTCCATAATATTTCCAGTGGTTGGAAGAATCCACTATATCCAGTTTCCAATCATTGGAAACGGTTAAACCGCAGGAAAAATGGACAGCAGCTCGGCGGGATCATCCACCAGAAAATCGGGATTCGCCTTCTCCAGGGCCTGACGGGTATTGAGCCCCCAGGATACCGCCACCGTCTGGGCACCGGCATGCCGGGCACTCTCCACATCAACCGTGGTATCCCCAATATAAAAAAGATCGTCGGGGTTCAGCCCTTTTTGGCGGATATATTTTTCCACCCGCTTTTTTTTGCTCAAAATCGCCCGCGTGGATTCCACCTCGTCAAACCAGTTGATCCGATGCTGGGAAAGAAACCGCAATACGTTTTTCCGGCGATTGGACGTCAGAATATCCATAAAATACAGCCCGCTGGTATGGATCTGCGTCAATACATCGACTAATCCTTTCGGCGGCAGAATCTGGTCCATGGAGGCATGCATCTTGCGCCGGGCGTGGATGGCAATAATCGGCACTTTCCAGATCGGGATATCCACAAAATCAATAAATTCGCGAATACTCAGGTGCCGCGCGGTCTCGATTTCCTCCGCCGGCAGGTGGCGATAGCCATACACCGACGAAAGCCCATTGAACACCTCATGAATCAACATCATGGTTTCGGCCAGCGTTCCGTCAAAATCGAAAAGGATAGTCTTCTTTGGCTCACTCATCTAACGACTAAAACTACTATGGCCCGACGACCAAAACCAGTAGATTCAGACGGTCTTATTCCACTTATAGGAGCCCATGAAAAACCTGTACTTTTCCGCCCTGAACTCGTTAAATGTGGCGATTATGACTTTATTCAAAAAATTTAGCTTTTCACTCTGCGCACTACTGATCTCAGCAACCACGGCATCCGCCCTGGATTTTACCGATCAGGGCGAATATCTCGGCTCATCCGACTGTCTGGCCTGCCATGAACGTTTTTATGAACTCTGGAGCACCTCCCACCACGGCAAAGCCATGGAGGCCTTCAGCGCCAGTCTTGTAAAAACGCTCAAACCGATGAAGGAACCCATGAAAATCGGTAATGACGAATTTATGGTTGTGTTCGATGACCAAGGCGGCATCCTGAAAGGAACACTTGAAGACGGGACAAAAAAAGAGTGGCGGATCCGTCATTCATTCGGCGGACGTAATGTCCGTTATTTTCTGATTCCAATGGAAAAAGGCAAACTGCAGGTGGCCCCGCTGGCCTATTATGTTCACAGCGGCGAATGGTACGATTCCACCGGCAGTATGGTCCGCGATTTCCAGGACGGCGGTCCGGAAGATTCCGCTGTGCACTGGACCGACCGCTCACTCACCTTTAACCCCTCCTGCCATGACTGCCACGTGAGCCAGCTCGAAAAAAACTATAATCCTGAAGACGATTCCTACGACACCACCTGGAAGGAGCCCGGCATTAACTGCGAAACCTGCCACGGCCCGGCCGAAGCACACGTGAAAGCTGCGGAAGAAGCCGCCGCCAAAGGGGAAGAGCTTACGGATCTGAAACTCATTCGCTTTCATGAAGATCTGACGCTGGAACAACGTGATGCCACCTGCGGTCCCTGCCATGCCAAAGGACAGGTTCTGACTCGCGACTTCACCCCCGGCGAACTGTTTTTCGATCACTACGACCTGCACTCATACGAAGACCGCGATTTCTGGCCCGACGGCCGCGATCTCGGCGAAAACTATACCCAGACCGCCTGGATGGCCAACCCCTGTTCCATTCAGGGCCAGCTGGAATGCATCCACTGCCACACTTCCAGTGGCCGGTTCCGCTTCAAGGACAATCCAAACCAGTCCTGCCTTCCCTGCCATGAGGAACGAGTGGACGACATTCTGGAGCATTCGCACCACAGTGCCGAAGCGGGCGTCACTTGCGTGGACTGCCATATGCCCACCACAGCACAAGCCTTTATGTCGCGCTCCGACCACACCTTCCGCCCCCCCTCGCCCCAGGCTACGCTGGAATTCGGCTCACCGAATGCCTGCAACCTCTGCCACCACAATCCGGAAGCCGTTATGGGCAACTATGAAGGGCATAAAAAAGAAGATGTCGAGTGGGCCGCAGAATATGTCAAAAAATGGCATGGCGAAAAATCAGGCGAACCCGTGCTTAAGCAGGGCCGCATGATCACCCTGTGCCGCGAGGGCAGCTGGGAACGACTGCCGGAAATTCTCGCCTTCTTTGATGCCCCGGAGTGCGACCCTGCCGTACGCGTGGCTATGCTGCGCCTTTTGATCAACTGTCCCTATCCGGAAAAATGGCCAACGATGCGAGAGCAGCTGAACCATGAGCTTGAATGGGTACGGGCCGCGGCGGCGGAATCCTTGCAATATGATCAATCTCAAGAAACAACGGCAGCCTTGCTTAAGGCGACCCAGGACCGATTCCGTACCGTGCGCATCCGCGCCGCGCAGTCCCTGCTGGCCCGAAACCTCGCCGGCTATTCTAAGACTGAGCAGGAAGCCTACGAAAAGGCCCATGCGGAATATTGGAATTCGCTGATCATCTGGCCCGACCGTTGGGGTACGCACTATAATCAGGGCATCTACTATGACCGCGTCGGCGACAGCGAAAAGGCCCTCGCGGCCTATGAAAAATCCATGGAACTCCGCGACGACATCATCCAACCGCTCATTAATGCCTCCATGGTTCATGCCCGCGCCGGCAACAGCACCAATGCCTATGAGATGCTCAATCGGGCCCTTAAAATTGAACCCGACAGCCCGATGGTCAACTTCAACATCGCCCTCCTCGATGCCGAATTCGGCAACATGGCCGATGCAGAAAAACATCTAAAAACCGCTCTAAAGGCCAACCCAGAAATGCCGCAGGCCGCCTACAACCTCGGCATTCTGCTCGCTCGCAAAAACGACCCGGCCGGTTTCCAATGGTTGGAAACTGCCGCGAAACTGGTGCCCGAGAACTGGAATTACTGCTCGACCTATCTGTACTTCCTACAGCAGGCCGGACGGGCCCAAGAGTCCGAACCCTTCCTCAAAACCATCATCGAAACCGGCCGCGCCGCGCCGGAGGCTTACTTCACCCTGGCGGGCAGCATGGAGCGTGAAGGTCGAATTTCCGACGCGATTGCAATCTACAACAAAGCGAAGCTCGCTCAGCAGATGCCCATGGAAGCCAAACGTTACGCCGCCAATCAGGAGCAACGACTCCGCGCGGCTCAATAATTTTCCAACCCTTGGAAGCCATTGCTTCCCTGGGTTGGACATGCTACATAATCGGCATGTGGAAATTCATGAAAATGTTGATCGGCATTTGCCTGCTACCCTTATGCTGGGCCGTATCGACGGCGGTCTATAATCTTTTTCAGGATTCCATCAACACGGCGGCAACCCATAATCTCGAGGGATGGGCCCTGCCGATCGGCTTTGTGCTCTGGGTGGCCATCTTCTTTCTGCTTCCCCGCCCCGTCCGCACCTATGTGCTGGGACATGAACTGACCCATGCTCTGTGGGCGCTTATGATGGGTGGCCGTATTGGAAAAATGAAAGTTGGAAAAGATGGCGGTCATGTCGAACTCTCAAAAACCAATTTTCTGATTACACTGGCGCCCTACTTTTTTCCGTTTTACACGGCCATTGTGATTGCGGTTTATTATCTGCTTTCACTGTCCCTCGATGTAGAGCCCTACCGGATCTGGTGGCTGGCCGCCGTGGGATTTACCTGGGCGTTCCATATTACCTTCACCATCAGCATGCTGGCCGAGCGACAGCCCGATGTTCAGGAACATGGCCGCATTTTTTCGTATGCGATAATTTATATGGCCAATGTGTTGGCGATCGGGCTTTGGATGGTTCTCATCGGCGCGCCGAAAATCGGGATTCTTTGGATCATGCTGAAGCAGGATACAATGTATACCTATGTGTTCACCTGGCACTATGCACGGATGGGATGGCAGCAGATTCAGACACTGATGGAAATGATTTCCAGCGGTGCCGCCTAAATTCCAATCATTGGAACTATTCGGAAATCTCAAGCACTTCGGGCGCGATCTGCTTGATCATATCATGACAAAGCTGATCCACCCGTTCGGCAGACGTTGACCCCAACGCTTTCTGCGCGAGTTCGACCGCACTCGAATAATAGAGCTTTCGAATGACATCCTTAATCACCGGAGCCTGAGACGGGCTTACGGAAAGTTCATCGACCCCGA
>CAKZQV010000165.1 GCA_937141895.1 uncultured Verrucomicrobiota bacterium | reverse complement strand
TCATCATATCGTTTTCTGTTTTGAAAGGTACTCCAGCCCCAGCTCCGCCAGTTGAAGCAACTTCTCCGCGTCTTGTATTTTAAGTTCTGTTAAATCATCTTCGTAAACCAGCAGCAACGGTAGCGATGTGACAAAATAATCAAGCTTTGCTTCTTCACATTTTTCGCGCCCGGCGAAGGCCTTTAAATCTTCGAACAGCGCGGGCCGTTTCTAACGGCCTAGACATCGTTCGTCAGCCAAGCAAGCGCATAGTGTGTCAAGTTGCGAGCGTTTCAGCGGATTGGGAATCGCAGCTTCGGACACCTCATGTTCATGATTACATTCAGCAGCTGTATCGCTTTATTCAAAATACCGGTGTTAGCATAATCATAGACCACCAGCACCGTCTGCTCGTCGTTAAGGCTCTTTTCCAGGAATCCGTCCACGTCAATTTCAGCGGCTCATCAATGCCATCGACATAAACCTCGGCGACATCCTGCCAACTATTGCCGGATATCGTGACCAAGAGTTCTCCAACCGGCGCAGGGACGACCGATTATTCGATAGGGGCAAAGTACATAAATCTCGTTTCATGATTTTAATGCTATGCTCCGTACTCCCCCCAATACAGTGTGCCCAAAACTCCATGACTAGCCTTTTTTAGACCACACAGGCATCTAGATATGAGTAGGGTAAAGCACATGCGCCGCTGCGATTTCACGTCAGCGGCGCAGTTCAATTTTATCAGCGTAAAAGCCGGATCAGTTATTGGCAGGGACCTGCAAAGGTGTTGGCCACACCTCTAAACATTTATTATCCATAAAGGTACCAATGGGCAGTTCTTTCAGGCGGTCGAGATTTTTGAAAAGCCAGGTTGGAGATGAACGTTGGGCAATGATTTCACCCCGTTCATCGGTTACGGTGATCAAGAATCCTTCATACCGCTCGCCCCGTCGTTCATTATAGATATGTTCTAACACCCAGTCATACATCTCAACTTCACGTCCCGAAAATGAAAACTCGCCCTCAGGAATTTCGGACGGAACAAAGGTATCACTTCCTTTATCAAACAGCATATACTGATTGCCACTGATTTCAGAGCCGATCACCCAGTAATCAACCTTTAATGGATAATGGTATTTTTTTGACGCAAATTTAAGTTTGGGTGAAAAAGTGTACACATTGCATCCCACGGTTCCATTTTTATCGTACTTGAAAATCCGCTGCGTACTCTTTTTGCTTAGATCAATTTTAAGCTCCGGCGGATCGTTGAGCGCGATATACCGCTGATCTTCAGCCGAAAAGTTATCCACAGAAATTTTCTTCTGTTTTCCCCGCGGCGTTTTCAAAACCGCTTGGGAGCCCATAATGGTTAGAAGCTCAGCTTCGAAACTCTGTCCGTCCGTCGAGGTCCATGTTCGGAACCCGTCCGCCACTTCTGTGGCCAGGGGCGCGGGTTCCTGATCTCCAGCCTCCACAACGGTCGGCTCATTCGGTTCCGGCGAACCTGCAGTCGAACCGGAATCATAGTCATTGAAGATGGGACCATCGACTACATTGACCTGACCCTTCGGCATGCCCCGATAAATCATATTCTGCTGCGCCCGTGTGAGCTCGGCGGTCTTGAATACGGGAAGCGTTGGTGCTCCGGATCTTCCGATCGGGTATTCAACCCCCTCGACCATTACGTAGAGGATTGCATTGAAAATTGTACCAGGCCCCTCACCGATAATAATTTGGATATCCTTCGGCACACCCGGTTCCAGTTCAACCAGGTTGCCCACCGGGGAATAATCATGGCAGATATACCATTTTCTATAGTCCGCACTGTCCGGATTCCAGTCCGTGGCAATTTGAGGACCAACATGAGTGCGGTCCTCCCGACATGCATCCAGCACCACTTTTCCGTCCACCCGGACGGCTAGTTTATCATCGCTGTTCCCGACAAACCGGAATTTTATGCCCTCTTTGGAAACGATCTGCCCTTCGTAAAGGACCATCCATTGCCTATCTTCGTTATCCGGTTCGCCGAAAGCCGCAGGACCAAGAGGAGACATGAGCGGAGGCATGGCAATACTCGAGGCATACAGCTTTTTCGGCGATTGATAATATTTCGCAAGGGTCGACTTTCTCCATCCACTTTGATGAAAACGAACCAGCTCCGCTTCAAAGCCGGCTAGCTCCATCCCAGATACTTTACCACTTCGCGTTCGGTTGAAATCATAAAATGTTCCTTC
>CAKZQV010000164.1 GCA_937141895.1 uncultured Verrucomicrobiota bacterium | reverse complement strand
TCACCGGAAGTGTACCCGCTACCACGACCTCAAAGTTCTGCGTTGCGACACCCACCACATTGGAGGCCAGCAGCGTGACCGAGTGGGTACCGAACTGCGCCGCGGACGGCGTCCATTCAACCAGACCGTTGGTGGCATTAACCGTCATATTCGATGGCGAAAGATCGAGAAGGAACTGCGCGGATGGAATACTGGAGGCTTCAGCATCATACGTGTACGGCTGTTCTACAACTGCATTGGTTACGGCTTCCGAGGTGATTACAGGCAATGTGTTACCGCTCACTACAACATCAAAGCTCTGCGTGGCTACCCCAACGGAGTTCGAAGCCAACAGAGTGACCGCATGCATGCCCTGCTGATCTGTTGCTGGCGTCCATTCCACCAGACCACTGGCTACATTCACCGTCATCCCTGTCGGAGCAGAAGCCAGCGAAAAAGCCGGAGCAGGACTCCCATTGGCCCCTGCTTTATAGTTATATGCAGATAAAGTCTCTGCATTGGTAATGGCTTGAGAAAAAAAGTATGGCAAACCACTTTGGTGCTGAAGCGCCTGAACAACGGCGCTGTACCAGTTTGTGGCCATTTTGTCGTAGCCTGCATCTGACGGATGAACATATGGGTTGTGCAGATAGAAATCAGGGGACTGATTGCTGTAGTCAAATCCCGCACCAGTTTCCATATCCACAATAATGATATCATCACCATTCGCGATACGTTTCATCGCCATGCTATTTACGAGGTCATTAAACGCGGGGAGCGTAGGATAACTGTTAGGTGTCCGGATTCCATTTAGGATCAATGAAAGAACAATCGTGGCATTAGAATTTGCTTGATAAATTTCATCAAGTACTTGCGAAACTTCGTTCGTACTCGGCGGATCATTCTGAATGAAGTCATTGATTCCAGCGTTCAATAAAACAATATCCGCGGGATTTTCTATCAACCAGCTATATGCATTTTCTAGTATCGATTTAGGGCTTCCCGCCATCCGGTACCCTTGCCACCCTTCATGCTCATTATCCGCAAAATTTCCGCTGTTAGTACTTCCAACAAAATCAATGTTGGTATAACCGCCGTTATCTAGGAGGGTCTTAAGCGTTCCCCGATAACTATTTGTCATCGAGCTACCATCGCCAAAGGTGATTGAATCACCCATAGGCATAATTCGAACCGGCGAAGCCAAGGCTTCGCCGCACACAATGGCCAGAACAGTGCCAATAATATATTTGCATACCTTATTCACAAAATATTTTCTTTGCTATTATTTGATTGAATTAGCTTTTAATAGACTAGGGATGCATACTAATAGGCATCGATCGATTTAAGTCAATTCCCTTTAAGATACCATTAAGAACACTTTGCGACCCAAACCGAATGCGTAGATATTGGCTTTCCGTTTGCATCCCCGAAGTATCTAAGCCCGCTAATGGTTCAGAATTTTCTGTGCGGCGCCCTCACCACTGATAAATGACCCGTCCGTCCAATGGTATCCCCACTCTCCAAATCGACCGCAATAGCGAATGCCGATTTCATCCAGATAGCCATGAACCAGCTCAAGAGCAGCATTACGTTCCAGATCAAAAATGACGTTTGCATAAGGAGCATATCGGGCTTCTTTGAAAAGTATTTTATCTTCCGGTTTCAGCAACCCGCATTTAAACAACCCGTCAATAGCCGGCTGAATACAACTGTCGGCATCGCCAGTCATTGGTTTGTATTTCTTTGAAAAATACACCTCCATTTGAATGGATCCACATCCATCAGGCGTATTGTTCGGTGATTGCATGTGAGGAAAAGAAATCCGCGCAAATGGAATATCTTCATCATAAAAATACGTCCAGTGGGCTTCCGATATATCTTCCCGGTCAATACCGATGTTGACCGTCACACACTCTGAGCATGCCAGCCGTGCAGCGGCTTCAACCACATCAACCGGCGCCCCTTTAATCAACGGGATGAGCTCAGGCAGGGGCAATGAAGAGACCAGGCCGGAAAATACATCTCCCTGACCATCCGCAAACACAAGATATTTTCCTGCAGGATCAATCTCCACCACTTCATGGCCATAGTTCATATCACCATATTCTGGAAATTGATCAAAGAACCGAGCGAACCCTCCATGCGTTGGATAATAGAAATCACTGATATAATGAACGTCCGGCGTGTGCATACTCAGTGCGCCATGCAGGACCTCTTCCATATCCGGCTGATACAAGCGAGGCCCGATCCAATCGGTATCCAGCACGGACGCATGAGCCGTGTGAAATTTTTTCGTGTACATCATGGGAAACGTTTCAGAAAACGTCGGGCCATATGAAGCGTAGAGCCAATCCTGATAGTTGTTAATTTCACTACTTTCAGCTGCCTTCGCGTCCATCATCTCCATGATGATTTTCACGACCATATCCTCAGGAAGTCCATGCAGGTTTACCTGGGCGGGATGTTTAATCCAATGCCCTTGCCAATAGTTCGTGGCCAACGCTTTAAAAGCTTCCACCTCTCCGTTGACACTTTCATGAAAAAGCTTTCGTATGCGCTCGTCTTTCGTAAATGAAATATGCGGGCCGTCATCAAATATCCAGCCATTGGAAAAATAGGAGGCCGCATGCCCTCCGGCAAACGCGCACTTTTCATACACTTTTGCCCGAATACCTTCGTTATGAAAACGATTCACCGCACCCAAACCTGCAGCTCCGGCGCCTAAAACAACAAAATTATCTTTCATGCAATACCTCTTCCTTGATCGAATCGATCATTTCATCCAGACCGCTGCGCATGGTATACATCGGCTTCCATCCGGGTTGTTCGCAGAGGAAAGAGTTATCCCCCAGTCTCACCGGCATCTCGTGCCCCGGGGCCGGAATGGCTCCGATATGCAGCAGATCAGAACCTCCAAGTTTTTCGGCAATATATTCAATCATCTCCTTGAGGCTGACCGGTTCACCGCAACAGATATTGGCCGCACCATCAATGTCAGATTCCAACAGGGCAACCAACCCGGAGGCCACATCATCAACACACATATAATCCCGCACTTGAAGACCATGCGTGGTTTTCACTTCCTCACCGGCCAAAATGGAACGAATGACATGCGGAATCAAGCGGGAGGGATTTTCATTGGGTCCATAAAGGAAAAAGACCCGGCCCCACCCCAGTGTCATGCCCGTCTCCCCGCAAAGCTCCCGCAAGCGCAGCATGAGAGCATGCTTGCTTTCGCCATAAACAGTCACTGGGATCAGAGGTGTAGAATCCTCGCGACAGATATCCGCCGTTTTATCGTATTCAAAATTTGATCCGGCGACGACCATGCGACTGCCGCCCACGTGCGAAAACTTACGGGCCAACTGGCAACTGATGTCGGCCCACCGCCAGTGGTCATCGGAATTATAGCTGAATGCACCACCTTCACCCCGGCCCATACCCCATGCAAGGTGAAGCAGAATATCCGGACGCACCTGCGCCGCAACGGCAAAACCCAGGCGAACAAACATGCCCGAAGAATAACGCTTCACCGGCGAATCGATATACGCACCTATACCCGCGAAATCCACGATATCGTCCAGGTACCGGTTAATCTCCTCACGCTTCAGGCCCAAAATCGAACCGTTCAGGTAAATATTCTCACGACCGCTC
>CAKZQV010000163.1 GCA_937141895.1 uncultured Verrucomicrobiota bacterium | reverse complement strand
TCCGGAAGCAAAGGATCCCGGAAAAAGGCCGTGTGAAAGGCCGCAAGGGCCAGCCCCATCAATTCGGCAGCATCATTGACTCCACAGCCCTTCGCCAATTTCGAGAGGTTCTCTTCAGCGACGGTGCAATAGCGTCGCTGTATGTCGTGCAAAAGTTCCATATTCCACGCTTGCTCAACAACGCGTTGGCTAGGCAAGCCCAGTACCGTGCGCGACTCAAAGAGAAAGGCAAAGGAATCGATCGCAGCAGCTTCGACCAAATCATTAAACTGAGGGCGCATATCCTCCGGGGTCAGCCACACACTTTGCTGTAGACAACCTAATCGCTGGGTTTTTAAAAACTGCCTGAGAACATCTCTATAAGCCCGGTCTTTTTCCGGCACATCATAAACCAGCATATACCAGATACCTTTCCATTTACGGCGCCAATAAACGGGGGCGTCAAAATAGGCCGGCAAACGTCCTGCAGCAGCTTCAGATAATTCCAATCGCGGGGTTTCATAACCTTCATCATTCCGCTGCACCACCAACCCCGATTTCCGCAGTCGATAGATCGCATTTCTATACGCCTTCCTATCCGGATAGCAGGACTGATTCATCACCGCCCAGCCGCCGCGCGACATAAACAATGCCGACACCTGCAGCATCTCCAGGATATCCTGCGCTATTCTGCGCCGCACCACAGGAAAGCTGACATCCGGATGATGAAACTCTGTCCACTTCATTATCACACCGTCTAATTTATACTCACGGCCGTCAATTTAAATTAGACGCATGTCAAAAGCTCCTTTTTCTGCGGCTTGCATTGTGTCATGCGCTGAGCTATCCATTTTCCGCATTCAAAAGGAGACGTTGATGTCCAAGGTTTTAATTATCGGTGCCGGCGGTGTGAGCAGTGTTGTGGTGCATAAATGCGCCGCACTTCCCGGGGTATTTTCTGAAATCATGCTGGCGAGCCGGACCAAATCCAAGTGCGATGCCATCGCCGCGCAGCTCGACCGCCCCATTCTAACCGCGCAGGTCGATGCAGACAACGTTCCGGAGCTGGTGGGACTGATTAAAAGCTTCGGGCCGGAACTGGTGATCAATGTGGCCCTGCCCTATCAGGATCTGCACATCATGGATGCCTGCCTCGAAACCGGTGTGCACTATCTCGACACCGCCAACTATGAACCGGAAGATACCGCCAAATTTGAATACAAATGGCAGTGGGCCTATCAGGACCGCTTTAAAGAAGCCGGCCTCATGGCCGTGCTCGGCTCCGGGTTCGATCCCGGCGTCACCTCCGTTTTCTGCACCTACATCCAAAAACACTACCTGGATGAAATCCACACGATCGACATCATCGATGTAAATGCCGGCGACCACGGCTATCCCTTTGCCACCAACTTTAATCCGGAAATCAATATCCGTGAAGTCACTGCAAAAGGCCGCTATTGGGAAAACGGCGAATGGATTGAAACCAATCCGCTCTCTGTTAAGCGCTCCTTTGAAGTGCCCGAAAATATTGGAACCCCCAACATCTACCTGATGTACCACGAAGAGCTCGAATCGCTCGGTAAACATATTAAAGGGTTAAAACGCGCGCGCTTCTGGATGAGTTTTGGCGATTCCTATCTCAAGCATCTTGAAGTGCTCGGCAATGTCGGCATGACCCGCATTGATAAAGTCGAATTCAACGGACAGAAAATTGTTCCGCTTCAATTCCTGAAAGCCCTCCTGCCCGACCCCGCCAGTTTAGGACCGCGGACCAAAGGCAGAACCTGGATCGGCTGTCAGGTGACCGGTCTGAAAGACGGCGTTGAAAAAACCGTCACCATCTACAACACCTGCGACCATCAGGAATGTTATGCCGAAGTACAATCGCAGGCCATCTCCTACACCACCGGCGTGCCCTGCATGATCGGCTCCAAAATGATCCTTGAAAAAAAGTGGACCGGCGACGGCGTCTTCAACATCGAGCAGATGGATCCCGACCCTTTCATGGAAGACCTCAATCAATACGGCCTTCCATGGAAAGTTATCGAAGGCAAAGTGGCTGAATTAGATTAATGGAAATCAAAACTCCAGCATTCGTCGTTGACGAAAATCTGATCCGCAGAAACTGCGAAATTCTGGCCTCGGTAAAAGAGCAGACCGACTGCAAAATTCTGCTTGCCCTTAAAGGCTTTGCGCTGTGGCCGCTTTTTCCAATGATTGGAACCTATCTCGACGGCGTATGCGCCAGCTCGCCCTGGGAAGCGCGGCTCGGGCGCGAAGAACTCGGCAAAGAAGTCCACGCATTCGCCGCGGCTTATTCCGATGCGGACTTTGCGGAGCTGCTGACGCTCTGCGATGAGATTGATTTTAATTCATTTGCTCAGCTGGAGCGGTTCCGTAGCCGTATCGCAGGCTTCCAGCCTGCCTCGACTGAAGGCCCGCAGGATGCGGGCGGTACGCAGATCAAATTCGGTCTGCGCATCAACC
>CAKZQV010000162.1 GCA_937141895.1 uncultured Verrucomicrobiota bacterium | reverse complement strand
CTTGTCCTGCGTCGACTGTCACCGCAATGGCGAAGACCATCAGATGCTGCGCGGCACCACGGAAACGATGAGCTGTGCCGCCTGTCACGTAGACGAGGGTCTGGTCGCCGGTCAGGCTGGCGCCCCGGTTGCGCATCACAAAGGTCTGCCCCCGATCCACTTTAAGGAACTGACCTGTACCGCCTGTCATTCCGGCGAAATGCCCGGTGAAGAGCCCACAGTGGTTCGTACGTCGCGCGCCAATAAGCTGGGTATTTACGGGCGGGCGCAGTGGTATACCGAATCGCCCTTCATTGTTGAGCCGGTGTATGTCCGTAATGATGATGGAAAGATTGAGCCGCGCCGGATGATGTGGCCGGCCTTCTGGGCGGATGCCGAAGGTAACCCGCTGCCCGAAGAAACCGTTGCAGAAGCCGCAGTGGGTATTCTGGATGTTCCTTCGGAAGTGGCCGGACGCCTCGCCACATTCGGCAGTGCTGAAAATTCATCGCAGGAAGCCGTCGCCCTAGGCGAACCGGTTTTTATTTCCGGCGGTAAAGCGTATGTCCAAAACGTGGATGGCGGACTCGATCTGATCGGTGAAACCGATCTGGATATTTCCTGGGCCTGGCAGACGCCCAGCAACATCGTTTCCACGATTCCGGAATTTGATGTAAACGCTGCAGAAATCGATTATGACGCAGACGATATCATCACCGGTATCATCAACGCATTCAAACCGCTGGAGATTGTAGCCGCAACCCAAGGTCGCAAGTTCTATCTGGGCGAAGACGGCTGGTTGGCCGCAACCAACACCACGTGGGCTGAGGGCTGGTATACCACGGACGGAAAACCGCTGGTTGCTCCGTTCACGGAAAAAGTCGTGGTCGACATTATCGGCACTACCAAATCCTTCAATGAAGATCAGGTCGTCGCGATGCTCAAAAAGCTGGGTAATGGAGCGAGTTATATTTCCAATGGTCGAAAATTTGACCTCGAGGGCGATCAGCTGGTTGCTTCCGATCATGAAGCGGCCGAACCGATCTCCTGGCCGCTGGGCCATGATGTGCGCGGTACAGCACAGTCGCTCGGCGCAAAAAGCTGCAAAGAGTGCCACTCGGAAGAGGCTCCATTCCTCTTTGGTACCGTGACGGCCACAGGCCCGCTGCTTACCGACAAAGCTCAGGTGAAATCCATGCATGAGTTTCAGGAACTGGATGCAGGCTTTAATAAAATGTTCAGCACGACCTTTAAGGTACGTAGTACATTCAAAAAAGCGCTGGGCATTTTTGCCGGACTGCTCGTTCTGATTGCGCTGGCGGTCGGTCTCCCCCTGATTCATAAATTTGCCACCAATCTGGCTGAAAAAGACGTCCATGCAAAACCGGTTAAGCTGGCTCTGATGGGTTCGATGCTGGTGCTGACTATTACCGGATTTATTTTCGGCTGGCCGATGGCCTATCCGCTGAGCGGCTTCCCGCTGCTGGCCCATGTCGGCTTTGGTGCACTCTATGCCGCGCTGCTGGTGATCTGGGCCTTTATGCGGAGCAAGACCCTCGGCCTCAGCAGCTGGGTGCTGATTCTCAGCGGCATTGTCCTGATCCTGAGTGTCCTGTTGGCCATGTTTCCAATCCTTGGAACTCATGGCCAACACACGGCAATTGTGGTGCACCGCGTTGCGGCGGTTGTCAGCATCTTCGCCGCACTGATGGCTTGTTTTGAGGCAAAAAGGCAAAATGATTAAGATCAAAATGATTTTGCCCATACCATGAAAACGCAGCCCCACAGTTTCAGCCACGAAGCCATGACCACCACGTTTGAGGTGATCCTGGATACGGATGACCGCGAGTATGCGCGGCAGGCGGCAGACGCGATCTTTCGCCGGATTGATCAGTTGGAAAACCTGCTAAGCAAATACAATCCGGGCAGCGATGTCGGACAGATTAGTCTGCTGAAGGCGGGCGAGTCGATTCGCGTGGGTTCCGAAGCAATTGAATGCATCGAAATTGCGCGGTGGGCCTTCAGGAAAACCGGAGGTCTGTTCGATCCAACCCTCGGCTCCGGGTTCCAATGGTTGGAAATCGACCGTGAAAACTTTACGGTGGGCTGGAATGCCAAGGGCAAAGCGTCAGTGGATCTGGGCGGCATCGGCAAAGGCTATGCACTAGATCATGTCACCTCGCTGCTGGACGACTGGGATTTGTCGAAAGCCGTGCTCAATGCGGGCGGCAGTACCGTACTTGCACTCGGGCGCGAATGGACGCTCGGGGTCGGCGGGCCCTGGGGCGAACGGGTCGGTCTGGATGAAGTAACCTTGAAAGACAAGGCGCTCAGCGGATCGGGCACCGAAGTGAAGGGCGCGCATATTATTAATCCAACATCTGGAAAGCCGGCCAAACGCCATCTCGCAGCTTGGGCCATCCACCCTTCGGCCGCAAAAGCCGACGCCCTCTCCACCGCATTTATGATGATGGAAAAGGAGAAAATTGAAGCGCTCTGCAAGTCGGAGCCGGAAACCACCGCCTTTGTTGTTGAACCCGATGAAACGTTAATAAAAATCGGTGTCTGAAATGTACAATGACCGCCGTTTTATATACAACTCAACCAACCTGAAGCGGAAGAGGTTTACCGCTTCTTTATGGAGGTAAAAATGAAAAACCAATTGAAATTTATTTCTGCTGCCGCACTGGCCGCTCTGTTTGTCGGCTCCGCTGTTGCAGAAGAGATGGAAAAACTTGAACTCGAACTGCCGAAACCGCTTTTTGCGGGTACGCCGAAGCAGATCCGCACCAAAAATCTTGAAAAACCAGGCACGCCTGCACCGGAAATCATGGTTCCGAAAGGCACCGCAAACCTGGCCGAAGGCAAAGAGGTTACCGGTTCGGATGATTTCCCGGTCATCGGTGAATTGGAATATATTACGGACGGCGATAAAGACGGCGCGGACGGCTCCTATGTTGAACTCGGCCCGGGCGTACAGTGGATTCAGGTTGACCTCGGGGAGTCTAAATCCATCTATGCCGTAGCCCTCTGGCACTACCATGCGCAGGCTCGTGCTTACCGCGATATTATCATTCAGGTTTCCGATGATGCGGAATTTGTTGAAGGTGTAACGACCATCTTCAATAACGACCACGATAACTCGGCAGGCCTCGGGGCCGGCAAAGACAAGGAATACATCGAAACCAACAAAGGCAAACTGGTTGATGCCAAAGCGGCTAAAGGTCAATACGTGCGTCTCTACTCCAACGGTTCGACCGGTTCTGACATGAACCACTACATCGAAGTGGAAGTATTCGGCAAATAAACCCGACCTCATTCGAGGTTGAAAACCCGGAGCGTTTACGCCTCCGGGTTTTTTGTTTCCAATCATTGGAAAAGGGCTATCCTGAATCTATGAATAAATGGTTTCCCATCATGATGCTGCTGATTCTTTTTGCCGGAATCGCACTGCGGGTTCCGCAGCTGGCCGAGCGCCCGATGCACCATGATGAAGCCAATCAGGCCTACCGATTCGGCATACTGCTTGAAGAGGGCGTCTATCAATATGACGCCGAGGATCATCATGGTCCGACGCTCTATTTTCTGACCCTGCCCATCACCTTCATCACATCTGTCGCCACGTTTGCTGACACCACCGAAATAACCTTTCGGTCGCTTCCGGTCATTTTCGGTCTGTTACTGATTCTCGCCATTCCGTTGCTCCAATGCGGAATCGGAAAAGCGGCAGTGATTGCGTCGGCCCTGTTTACGGCCATCTCGCCGGCGCTAGCATATTACAGCCGATTTTATATTCAGGAAATGCTGTTGGTCTTCTTTACCTTTCTGGCCATCGCCGCTGGATGGCGGTCCATCAGAATCGGATCCAGAACCTGGGCCGCCATTGCGGGCCTATCGATCGGGCTGATGTATGCCACCAAAGAGACGGCGATCATCGCTTATGCCGCAATGTTCGGGGCCGCGGTACTTTGCGCGATACTAGCGCATATTACGCATTTTCCCCTGAGAACGATGGCGTTGGGGTTTGTCTTTGCGCTGATAATCGCCTTTCTTCTCTACTCGTCGTTCTTTACCAATATGCAGGGTCCAGTCGATTCGGTGCTGGCCTACAAAGGCTATCTCGCGCGCGGTACCGGCGTGGATACCGATCATGTTCACCCGTGGTATTTTTATCTGCGGATGCTGACCTGGTATCGGGCGGACGGCGGACGGGTGTGGTCCGAGGGGCTGTTTTTCGGGCTCGGACTTCTGGGCTGTATGGCCATTCTTCGGAAAAAACTTCCACAGGCCATCGATCTCGGTCTCGCGCGTTTTCTGATGTTTTACACGCTGTTGCTAACGCTGGCCTATTCGCTCATTTCATATAAAACCCCATGGTGTATGCTCTCTTTCCTCCACGGATGGATTCTGCTGGCCGGCATCGGGGTGGCCGCGCTGCTTAACTGCTGCGAAGATAAAATCACCATTTCCAGCGCGGTTCGTGCGGTGAAGGTTCTCATCATTTTACTGCTGATTTGGCCCATATATTCAACCTACCGCCTGGCCGAACGCACGGTCTTCCGCTTTGCCGCGGATGATCGCAATCCTTATGTCTATGCCCACACCTCGCCCGATTTCAAACGGATGGTGAACCGCATCGAGGAAATTGTAGCTGTTCATGATCCGGGATATGACATGTATGTGCAGGTGATTGCTCCGCCCGACAGTACCTGGCCCCTGCCCTTCTATCTGCGGCGTTTTCCAAACATTGGATATTGGGCCGATGCGGCCGAGGTACCAGGAAAAGTGAAGCCCACCCTCGTCATCGCCGGCCCTGATTTTGAAACGAATGAAAACGAATTCCTGACCGAATTCTACGGCCTGCGTGCCGACACCCTCCTCTCGATCCATATCGACCGCGAGCTTTGGGATCGGTTTATTGAAACCAGAAAATAATCCTATTCGACCGCTGTCAACACAGCGCTGAACGGCACATGGCTACAGCTATTAAATAGTGGGGTTCCACGCAGAGCCCGCTCCGCAGAAACCGCAGGCGAATTGAGGCCGCACAGAAACCGAGCCTGCTGCTTGGGTTCTCCGAGAGCTTTCGGATACCGCAGGGCCAGTTCATTCATTTGGTTGAAAACCTCTGCATCTACAGCAATTACTTTTCGCTTCGGAAGATTGATCGGTTTATCCCCCATGCAGGTTCCGCAATGGCCGCACGATTCAATCGGCTCACCAAAATACGTGAGTAGCCGATTCGTCAGACAGTCCGCTTCTTCGGCATACCGTATCATACCCTGAATACGGTCGATCTCCTGCCCCTCGTGTTCGTTGAATAAATCAACTAAACGCTCGCAGATCGCTGAACGATCGACCTCCTGCTGCACCCGCTTAAACCGCTGCCGGTAGCCGGACATCTGCAAGGTAATGAGCTGCTTTTCCTGCAAACTTTCCATGGCACGCAGAATCACGGCCCGTGTGTGTCCCGTTCGCTCCTCCGCCTGTTCCACATTCAGCGTAACCCATTTGCGCGCTTTCCGACCACAGGCAAAAATCTGACGTAGAAAGGTCCGCTGCTTTTCATCGTATTGAGCTAGAATTTCCGCTCCGGATTTGTGGGCCTCGAAACGAATATCGCTGTAGTAATACCCATCAAATTCAATAATGCCGAACAGCTCCAGATGCGTCAGCAATGTGCTGACGACGAGCTGACGAATATCGTGATCGCGCGCCAGTTCCCGGGCGGTGACATCTATCTCTTCACCTGCATCCAGCAGGTCATTAACTAGACACTCAATACTCGACGCGGCGGGGGTATCGCCATAGACAAAATTTTCCAACGTCGTGCCGTCATCCGCACAGGCGAACAGTTCACAAATCGCGGGATCTCCATCGCGACCCGCCCGTCCGGTTTCCTGCAGATAGCTCTCAAAACCTTTGGCCATGTGGTAGTGATAGACATATCGAATGTCTGCTTTATCAACGCCCATCCCAAAGGCAATGGTGGCGCAGATGATGGGGATTCGCCCTTCCATAAAGGCTTCCTGCACGGCCGCACGCACCTCGTTTTTAAGTCCGGCATGATAAGCCGCCGCATGAAATCCATTTTCACAAAGCCGCCGCGCAACATGTTCTGCATCTTTCTGCAGATGGACATAAACAATGGCCGCTCCGGCTGGTCGTTCATTCAAGCGCTTGATTAAAAGTTGTTCACGATCCGTTCCGGTGCAACCGGTCACCCGAAACTCAAGATTCGGTCGGTAGAACCCCGTATTAACCACATCACCATTCCCGATGTTAAAGGCCTCAGCCATATCATCTGAAACCTTCGGTGTGGCAGTGGCTGTAAGAGCCAAAACGCGTTCCACCTTCAACGATTTAACGGCCTGTGCCAGCTTAAGATAATCCGGACGAAAGTTATGCCCCCAAGCCGAAATACAATGGGCTTCGTCCACCGCCAACAGACTGATCTGCAACCCGCGGATCAAATTTAGAAAACGCTCATTGGTTAAACGCTCAGGGGAAACAAAAAGCATCTTCAGCTCACCCCGACGAATGGCATTGGAAACTTCGCGGTATTTTTCTTCCGTAAGGCTGGAGTCCAGCCGCTCCGCCTTAATATTTTTAGCCTGGAGACTGTCGATCTGATCCTTCATCAAGGCCAGCAAGGGAGAGACCACCAGTGTAAGCCCAGGCAGCAGCAATGCGGTAAGCTGATAGCAGAGGCTTTTGCCCGAGCCCGTCGGAAAAATGGCGGCCGCACTGCGTCCGGCCAACAGAATTTCAATCGTCTCTTGTTGGCCAGGACGGAAGGCATCGAACCCAAACTTTGATTTCAGAAGGGTTTCCGGCGATTCTTTAGTCATTCGTTATCTCCATGCCATAGCCTTACCAAAAAAAATGCGCCCTCATAAAGGACGCATTTCCCATTGGATCAAAAGACCCTGAATTTAACCTTCCATATCTTCGAGCTCGATCCCTTTGGTTTCGTGCACAAACTTCAACACCAAGAACAGGGAGATCAGCGAACATACGGCATAGATTGAGTATGCGCCGCCCAAGCCGATGGATCCGAGCAACAACGGGAAGCTCCAGGTAACCAGGAAGTTGGCCATCCACATGGCAAACCCGGCGGCGGCTAGGGCCGACCCGCGGAACTGATTCGGGAACATTTCACCAAGCTGAACCCACACAACCGGTCCCCAGGAAAAGTTGAAAAAGATCACGTAGAGATTCGCCGCAATCAGCGCCAATTTACCATTGGAAGCCGTGAGACTCAGATCGCCATCCGCATCGAGTGTGCCATTGCTGAAGATAACGGCCAGTGCGCCGAGCGTAATCAGCATGCCGACGGAACCAATCGCAAGCATCGGCTTACGCCCTAGACGGTCAATCGTCAACAGGGCCACAATACAGGCACCGATACTGACTGCACCGCTGATCACATTCGTCAACAGGGCATCACTTTCGGAGAATCCGGCTGACTGCCAGAGCACCGAGCCATAGTAAAACACCACATTAATACCAACAAACTGCTGGAACGCCGCCAGCGCGATACCGACCCATACAATTTTACGGAAACCGAATTTACCCAAAACATCGCGGAAACGCGGACGATGGTCCCCGGCAAGTGAGGCCTGAATTTCGTCATATTTTTCCTGAGCCCCTGAACTCATCAGCTTATTAAGCACCTTGAGCGCCTGTTCCTTTTTGCCCGTAGCCGCCAAATAGCGCGGACTTTCCGGAATCAGCATCAAAGCAAAAATAAAGGTCACTGCAGGAAAAAGTTCCACCCAGAACATCCAGCGCCACGCATCATAGCCCAGCGCGAATTCATTCAGCGAACTGCCGGCTTTTCCGGCAATGCCATAGTTACTGAGAAAGGCGAAGAAGAGACCGCTGATAATGGCAATCTGCTGGATGGAGGAAAGCATTCCACGATATTTCGCCGGAGAAACCTCACTGATATACGCCGGTGCCAGAACCGATGCGGCACCTACGGCCAAGCCGCCGAGCACACGGTACACCATGAATTCACCGACCCCGGTGGAAATTCCTGATCCCCAGGCACTGACGGTAAAGCAGACCGCCGAGACCAAAAGAATACTGCGGCGTCCAAAACGATCCGCCAGACGACCGGCGAGCATGGCGCCGATGGCGCAACCAATCAGCATGGACGCAACAGCAAAACTGTCCAGAAGCGCCGTCGATCCGAATGCATCTTTTAGACCTTCATTTGTGCCGTTAATTACGCCGGAATCGAATCCGAACAAAAATCCGCCGATTGTCGCAACCAGCGTAATGAGAATAACAAACCCTGTTTTTTGTTTTACTTCTGACATAGAGGTTCCTCTCCCTGCTTTAATTCGTTTAAAGGTTAGAAAACGAAAAAGGGATACCATAACGGTATCCCTTTATACTACATAATTTAAATGTACTGGTTAATCATCGCTTCGTAGAGCTCCTGCTTGCCGCTGATCTGTGGAACTTCACCGCCGGCTGCACCGATGGATGCCAGTTCCTCTAGGGTCAGTTTGCCAGCAGCGAACTCAGCGCCCTTGCCTTCGGCAAAGGAAGCGTAGCGGTCAGCACGCATTTTTTTGTACGGCGAGTTGGTCAGGATGTTGTCCGCAACCACCAGCGCACGAGCGAAGGTGTCCATTCCGCTGATGTGCGCAATGAAGAGATCTTCGAGGTCAGTGGAATTACGACGGATCTTCGCATCGAAGTTGGTTCCGCCGCCCTGCAGGCCGCCGGCTTCGAGAATCACGAGCATCGCTTCAACAGTTTCGCGGATATTCACCGGGAACTCGTCGGTGTCCCAGCCGTTCTGGTAGTCGCCGCGGTTGGCGTCGATGCTTCCGAGCATGTTGTTGTCGGCCGCAACCTGCAGCTCGTGCTGGAAGCTATGCTGCGCGAGGGTCGCGTGGTTGACTTCGATGTTGAGTTTGAAGTCATCCGCCAGGCCATACTTGTTCAGGAAGCCGACCACCGTGTGCGCATCCACATCATACTGATGCTTGCTCGGCTCCATCGGCTTGGGCTCAATGAAGAAGTTTCCTTTGAAGCCCTGT
>CAKZQV010000161.1 GCA_937141895.1 uncultured Verrucomicrobiota bacterium | reverse complement strand
GGGTCGAAAGATCAAATCCTTCCGTTTCACTTCCAGCAGTTGGACGCGGTGGGATGATCTGGCGTTTTTCCTGAACAATCCGGTGCCGCCTTCTCAGGAAGTGGACGCTCCGCCCTCAGTCATTCTATCCGATGCTGTGGAACAATTCTGGCGGGGCCGCTATGAAGCGGTCTTCGGTGCGGGTTCTCTCGACGGTTTCATCCCCACCGCTGACGGCACCCTCACCCGGGGCGAATATCTGCAGGCTCTACTGGAGCACACCTTTGAGGATGCGGATTTGGATAAGCTGCCGGATGCATGGGAGCGCCAAAACCATTCTTCCATCTTTGAAGTGGAGGCCGAGGATGATGTTGATATGGATGGTATAAAAGAGCGTATGGAAATGGCGATGGATCTGAACCCAAATGCCCCTGATTCGAATATCCTGTTTCCCATCGAGGTTACAAACGAAAGCGGAATGGATTGGTTTGAGTTTACATTTCGGGAAGCTGCTGAGATGGGCGCATCGGAATTGGTTGCACAGAAAAGTCCGGATCTGCTTCCGAACAGCTGGGAAGACTTAAGCGTTGACGGAACGACGGTTTTGAAAGAAACCGTTGATGCCGACCCCGATGGAGACGGATCGGCATCACTTCAGAAGTACCGGATACATTTTCCTCTTGGCATGGATAAGGGTTTTTTTCGCCTTAGCGTTATGGATCCCGTTCCCTAATGGTGACAGCCAAACCAACTAATGCTCTATTGATCTGCACCGATCAGCAGCAAGCTGGTGCGCTCAGCGCGACGGGTTGCCCCTGGTTGAACACGCCCGCGATGGATTCGCTCGCCACCGGCGGCACGCGCTTCAGCAGTGATTATTGCTTATTGCCCATTTGTTTGCCCTCGCACGCTGTAGGCCTTTTCGCGAAATCCTGCAAACAGCACGCAAGCATCTGTGTGACTGGGCAGGGTCGAGCGAAGACTATTTTTTCACACCCATTCAACCTGAATAATTTTATCTTATGACTAAATTAAACCTAGGACAAACCCTCCTGGCCCTGTCCGCACTGACATTCGCCACATTAGCAAACGCCCAACCCGGCACCGAACGTGTGTACCTCAGCGGCACCGATAAGGATAACCGGATCGACTGGGATTTCTTCTGCACCGAGGGCGCACGCAGTGGCGAGTGGACCACAATCCCCGTGCCCTCCTGCTGGGATGTGGAGGGCTTCGGCACCCTGGCTTTCGGGCGCAATATGGAGCGGGGCGAAGAAATCGGCAGATACCGCCATTCCTTCCCGACACCGGAGATCCCCGCCAATGGCCGGGTTGAACTGGTCTTCGAAGGCGTGATGACGGACGCGGATGTCCGCGTCAACGGGCAGTCGGCCGGACCGATCCACCAGGGGGCGTTCTACCGGTTCCAGTATGACATCACGGACTTGCTGAAGCCCCAGGGGCAGGAGAATGTGCTGGAGGTGGACGTGGCCAAGAAAAGCGCGGATGAATCCGTCAACGAGGCGGAACGCTATCGTCGGGCGGATTACTGGATTTTCGGCGGGATTTTTCGGCCAGTTTACCTGGAGATCGCCCCG
>CAKZQV010000160.1 GCA_937141895.1 uncultured Verrucomicrobiota bacterium | reverse complement strand
CAGGGCGAATCGGGTGGTCAGACCAACGACGCTGTTTTCTTCCGAAGGTAGAGAGATGATGCCGCTTTGCCCTTCATCCCAAACATGTCCGACTACAGCGCCAACCCGAAACTCACCGAACTCAAAGCCTGATATTCCGAGATCAAAATTGCCGAACACCTGCTGCTGATTTACAGAGGCATAGGATGTGTCGTCTATGAAGAGATCAATGTCTTCATCAGAATAAGTGACTGCCGGCGCAACAAAAAAACGACCGGAAACAACAAAGGGCTGATACCATTCGGTACGAATCATGCGCCGTAGCCCGCCGCCTTCCAGATCGAGACGGGCTTCTCCGCCGAAATCGTTGAGCTGGGTGCGGGTGTAATTGAGCAATAGACTCCAGAGCATGGAGGTATCCGTGGCAGATTCAAATTTCATGCCGAAATGAAGCAAGCCGGGCCCCCAGTATTTTTCCTCGGCATTAAAGATCAGAGTATAATCGTCGCCGTTGGGTTCCACATCGTAGGTCACGGTCTGGAAAGCGCCCATGCCGTAAATTCTGCGAAGATCCTGATTTACAACGTTCAGGTCAATCGGTCCCGGCTGGCTGTGTATGCGGTATTTAATGGATGCTGTGGAAACCGCGCTGTTATCCTGCACCTGTATTTCGTTAATGACGATCTGCTGCTCATGCTTTAACCGCTGCTTTTTCAGAAAGGCCGAAAAGGCTTCATCGCTCACGGTGAAGGCACTGAGTTTTTCTTTTAACTTTTTCGTCGCCTCGGTGCCACGCGGAATAATTCCGGACGATTTATGAAAGTGTCCCGGCGAATATTCCATCAGCTCGGGCTCGATGACCACATCGGCGTGCTTTAACTGCTCTTCCTGAGCGGGGCGTTGCATGATGGTGTAGGTGCGGCTGACCACATTCGGGAGCGAGCGAAAGTCGCTGAGTTTACTTTCTTCAGCCTCCGAGGCGCCTACGTCGACGGCAATAATGATCTCTGCGCCCATAGCCTTGACCACATTCCCGGGAATGTTGTTAAAAATTCCGCCGTCGACAAAGACCCGATCGCCCATGCGCACCGGAGTAAACGCTCCGGGTACGGCCATGCTGGCCCGCATGGCATGGGCGAGGCTTCCGCTGTCGAGCACCACCGATTCCCCTTTTCTCAAATCCGTGGCCACTGCACGATAGGGGATGTTGAGCTGGTCAAAATCCTGTATTCCGGCGCTGTTAAGCGCAAAGGTTTCGAGAACATTATTCAGTTTCTGACCATGCGCCATGCCGGGGCTAAATTGAAAAGACCTATCATTGAATCCCAGTTCAGCCCCCATAAAACGGCGATGATCCATTTTCCGGCGATAGACGAGGTATTGATGCGGCGACTGGTCTTTCAGCACATCCCACCAGTCCAGCTCAACAAACCGGCGCTCCATTTCGTCTGGTGACATGCCTGAGGCATACATACCCGCCACAATGGCACCCATGCTGGTGCCGCCAATATAGTCGATCGGAATCTGAAGCTCTTCCAGAGTCCGGATGACTCCGACATGTGCAAAGCCCAGTGCGCCTCCGCCACCAAGCACCAAGCCAATTTTCGGACGCTCTTCTTCATTTGAAAAAGTATTGAAGGACAAAAGCAAGGCACTCAGTGATATGGTCAGCTTTTTAAACATGTATGAGTAGTACCAGACCGCTTTCAAAGGTATCGAGTTTTTTTGAATGCTAATGGCCGGCCGCCGCGCTACCTTCTGGGCATGTCAACATTAGGTGAAATAGGGGAACATGAAGCGATTCGCCGGATTATTCCCATGCTTGGAAAACATGCTGACTTGGTGGTGGAGGCAGGCGACGACTGCGCGGTCTGCCGACTTCCTGGCACTGGGTCGGATCAGGTTTTCACGACTGATCCGATTATTGAAGGGGTGCATTTCCAACCATTGGAAACGCCGGAACGGGTCGGGCATAAAGCGGTGGGGCGGGTGCTGAGCGATATTGCCGCGATGGGCGCTACGCCTCAATGGATT
>CAKZQV010000159.1 GCA_937141895.1 uncultured Verrucomicrobiota bacterium | reverse complement strand
TTACCGTCTCCAGCGCGGTCTGAAGCAGATCATCGTTTGCCACGGTAAAACTCGCCGCCTCGCTATTGGAAACGGTCAGCGCCACATCACTCGTCAAGAAAGCCCACGCGGCTGCACCGCTGATGCCCGACCATGCGTTATCCGACAAATCAGCAACCGCTCCTGCCGGTATATTTACATAATAGGCTGTTGAAATATTTAAATTGGAAGGCGGCTCAATGGTCATGCCGGCCCCCGCGAAAGAGATGTTCCCGGAGGTCACATCGATCGTCTGAACGACGCTGTCATCGCTGGCGAGGTGGATCGTGATGTTACCGGTTCCGGCCTTGACCTCTTCATCAAAGGTCAGAGTGAGCACGGTTGACGGCGAAACATTGGTTGCCCCGTTCGAAGGGACACGACTAATGACCACGGGAGGCGTGGTATCTGGAAGATCAAGGGGGAAAATCGCGCCGGTCTGCGCCAACGAAAACCGGAAGAATTGGTTGGATTGGATCAGGTCGGATTTCGTAACCAGCCCATCCGGATTTTCATCTTCGGAAACGTCGATCCAGCCATTCATCAGATTGGTGGAGGTCTGCACCAATACAGGCTGTCCTTTGAAGCCTGCATTCATGGATGCATAGACCGTATTGTCATCAAACGCGATCCGGGTATCTTGCGCATAATCGCTGTAGTTGGCGTGAATCACCTGAAACGGCAGATCAACATTCGCCACATCCCAGGCATCGCCCTGCAGGAGGCCGGAATAGTACATCGCACCACCGCCATAGCTGTCCGAATCGGTATAGGCGATGTCGTACCCTGCGTTGGGCTGATCCGATGTTTTCAGCAGAAAACCAAGCTGCTGCCCGGCGGATACCGGAAGCGGTTCCTCAAACGGGAAGAAGCACCAGCGAAAATCATTGGTATACACTGAATCGGGCATGATGTTCGCGCTCTTCAGCAACAATCCCAGCGGGGCGCCGGAGCCATCGAGTTCCCGCAATTCAACCGTCATGGTCTGGTTCGTGTCCACCTGCTGGAAAGGAATTTTGATGCCGACCAGGTAGGAACTGGCCTCCACAGTGAAGGTTTGGCCCACGTCGGGCAGGATGGAAACGGGCGTGTTCGCCGAAGTCTGCGAAGCCTGCGCACTCCAATCCATATCCTTCGGTTCGTCGTACCACGTATTAACCAACGCGAGCAGTTCCGCAGTTTTGGTTGGATTCGAAGTGGAAAGATCGTTTGTTTCAAACGGATCCACCGGCGCGCCGGTCGAGGTATCGTACAGATGGAAAAGCTCTTTTGAATTATCGGGATAAACCAACAGCTTCCATCCATCTTTCACCACAAAGTTAGCAACCAGCGTTTCTTCCGGATGCTCCAGACTGGCCATATCGTGTTCGTAGACATCGCAATAGATCGCATCGCGCGCATTCACCGCCGCAAGATCCATCAGGTTGACGCCGCGCTGTTCCGGCGTCGGTTCCAGATCAACCGCTGCCAGTGCGGTCGCTACCATATCAATCACGCTCACCGGCTGGGTGATAAACTGCGGCTCGAATGCTCCGCCCGCTTTAATCTTTTTCGGCCAGTGCACGATAATCGGCGTCCGCACCCCGCCCTCATAGGGACTGCGTTTAGATCTCGGAGCGTACGCGCTCCTATCATCTCGAGTAATCCAACCATTGTCGCAAATAAAGATAATCATCGTATTTTCGGCAATGCCTGCCGCATCCAGATGATCGAGAATCGCCCCGATACCGCCATCGAGACGCTCAATATTGGCATAGTATTTTGCCTGATAATTTCCCGATTCATCCGGCTCTTCAATCAAGGCGTCGTATTTACTCAACAATCCCGATGGCGGATCATGCGGTGTGTGCGGCAGGAACGGCGCATACCAGGCAAAAAACGGATCATCGTTTGCCACACAGTCATCAATAAAGTCCGTCAACGGAACGATCGTATTGGCATAGTTAATCGGATGTGCGGGCGCTTGAATATCGCTCACATAATCCACTCGGCCGATCATCAGTCCCCAGTCGCCGTGCCGTCCTCGGGTGACGTAGCTGCCGGGACGGGGTCCGGTATATTG
>CAKZQV010000158.1 GCA_937141895.1 uncultured Verrucomicrobiota bacterium | reverse complement strand
GCATATCCAGAATCGGAACACGCTTAATGATACCGGCGTTGTTGACGAGAATATCGATGGTTCCGACTTCTTCTTCAATTTTTGAGATACCGGCATCCACCGCAGCCTCATCGGTTACATTAAAAATCAGCGTATATGCATCAATACCCTCAGCGGCGTACGCTTTCTTCGCCTTGGTCAGCGACTCTTCACTCAGATCATTAACACAGATTTTTGCACCGGCTTTACCGAGCGTCATCCCCACGGCCATACCAATGCCATGCGTTCCGCCGGTCACCAGCACCACTTTATCTTTAAGGTCAAAAAGTTCCTGAATCATGATATCTCCTAATTATTTAATGTCTTCAATCGCAATGTGGTCCATGTCGTCGAACCGCTGATTTTCACCGCCCATGCCCCAGCAGAAGGTATAGGCTTTGGTGCCGCAACCAGAATGGATCGACCACATCGGCGAAATCACCGCCTGCTCATTGCTGAGCACGATATGGCGAGTCTCACCACCCGGTCCCATCATGTGAAATACACGCGATGCTTCATCGAGGTTGAAATACATATACACTTCAGTACGGCGCTCATGCGTATGACACGGCATCGTATTCCAGACACTGCCCGGCTCCAAAGCCGTAAAGCCCATCACCAGCTGACAGCTCTTAATTCCATTTTCGTGGATATACTGATAAATCGTGCGCTTGTTGGCATCTTCTACTGAACCCAGATTCAACGCATTGGCATCGGCCTTTTTCGCCTGCGTCGTCGGATACTCGGTGTGTGCCGGATAGGAAATCAGGTAAAAACGCGCCGGCGCACTTGCATCGGCACTGCTGAAGCTGATTTCTTTGCTACCGCGGCCAATGTACAGCCCGTCGAGGTTTTCCATGGCGTATTCCGTTCCGTCAACGGTCACGGTGCCGACACCGCCAATGTTGAGGACGCCGACTTCGCGGCGCTGGCAGAAATAATCCGCAGCCAGTTCTTTACCCGCCTCAAGGGTTAGACTTCCAGTGGTTGGAACCGCAGCACCGACAATCGAGCGCTCCACTTCGCAATAAAGCAGGTTCAACTTCCCATCTTCAAAAAGATCCACGAGAAAGGCTTCCCGCAGTTCTTCAGTGGTCATTCGTTTATATTCATTTTTTCCAACCGTATATCTAACGTCCATAGGTTTACTCCGTGATTTGTTTTGCAAAATTATTGAGATATTCATTCCATGCATCCGACGTGGTAATTTCACCCGCCTTTTTCCAGCCATAGCCTGCATAGTATTCCACCTGACCATTTGAATCGGCCTTGGTGATGATCAGGGCATGATCCCCCAGCTTCTCGCCGGTTTCCAATACCAGGAAATCGGTGATTTTCTGCGCATCGATCACCACGCCGGTTCCCAGCTCCGAATCATCCATCGGTTCCCAGATACTCATCCAGCCTTTGGAAATATCCTTCGAAACCAAATCCGTTTCATGATGTCGAACCAACCCGATGGCAATCGGAAGGTCCTTCGCAATTTCGCCGTTCTTTTTGAAAGTGGAAACCGACTTAAACAACCGGTCGCCCAGCTTGAGCGAAATCTGTTTTTCTTCCGTATACGTATCGTCGCCATGCGCCCATTCGTAGCGCAGAATAAAGGTCATTTCGCCCGGCCAGCACCGAACCACTTCCCACTCTTTAAATACATTAGAGGAGACCATTTTCCCATCCAGCCAGAGCGCGAGACCCCCGCAACCGCGGGAAGAGCCGACTTTATACGGATCGTATCCCTCACCATGATCTTTGTGGTAGGACTTCCCCTCTTGGTTTTCTTTGTACCATTTATTGACGATCGGATAATCGACGCGCTTCAACCAGGCATCAAACCCGCTGTCCTCGCCCTTTTCTTCCAGCGCCGGTCCATAGGCACGAAACGCAATTTTATCGTTTTCCCAGGCAAAATCATCCGCCCGCTCCGGCACAAACCGGCAATACGTTCTGGGCTTTTCCTCGCAGTTTCCAATCATTGGAAAAACAACTGCCGCAATTAACAATAATTTTTTCATAGGTTCTCCTTAGACCATCCGTTCACCGCGATCGCAAAGCTGAATTGAAAACCCCCACGGATCGCGCATCATCGCCAGCACATCGCCATTTTCAAGTTTATCAATACCGGATACCAACGTCGCACCCGCTTCCTTCAGGCGCTCCACCATACGCGGAACATCGTTGCAAACAAATGCCAAATGCAGAATCAGCGGATCCATGGTGCGGTAATCCGGAACCTCAACCGCTGGATTGGTATAGATTTCGATCATCACCTCACCCGCGTCATCCGCCAGAAAATACACCGGAAACGGCTTTTCCCGGCCGCGCTTCAGAATAAAACCTAAATGTGCAGAAAACCACGCCGCCATGCAGACTGCGTCTTCCACCTGATATGCTGCATGCTCAATTTTCAATACTCACCTCTCCCTGCTTTTTTCCCAGCTTTTAGGCAGAGCCAAAGGCAAAACGGAAAAAGGCCGACCCAAATCAGAATCACCTCAACTGCTCGCGGGTTATCAATCTACCGTTTCAGGCGAATCAGACAATTTGGCAGTTCAATAAAATTTACTTTGGTTCAAATATGAACAATATGGAACCATGAATAAATACCACATTCCAAACCTTGGAAAAGCCTGCGAGGTGATAGAACTCATCGGCAACTCACCCGACGGCTTAATGCTGAAGCAAATTTACCAACCCTTGGAAATTCCAAGAACCACCGCCCTACGTATTACACAGACGCTCCTCGATGCCGGTTTTCTCGCCGAAAATGAAAAAAGTGCTCTGGTTCTCGGCACCGCGCTGGTACAGATCGGGGTAAAAGCCCTCGACAATCTGGATATTCGAGGTTTCGCGCGGCCCATACTCAAACGACTGGCCTCAGAAACCGGAGAATCGTGCCACCTCGCCGTGTTGAACGCAGAACGGTCGATGCTCGTGGAAGTGGCCGACAGTCCGCATCCCGTACGCATTGCCGCCCGCCCCGGAACCCTGGTGGAACTGCACTGCTCTTCAACCGGAAAAGTATTCCTCGCCTTTCAGATTCCTGAGCCGGCAAAGTTTATCCAAACCTTGGAACTTTCACCGCATACACCCAACACCGACACCACCCAAAAGGCCGTACTCGCCAGCATTGAGCGGACCCGAAAACTAGGCTACGCCATCGACGAGGAGGAATTCGTGCCAGGCGTTCGATGCATCGCAGCTCCCGTGAGAAATGCCTTCGGAAAAACCGTCGCGGCGGTCGGAATCACCGCCTCAACCAGCACATTCACGAAACCGAAGATCCGCACTATGGCCGAAAAACTGAACCATGCGGTGTCCGAAATTTCGGCCAATATGGGGTCGGGAAAAAAATAGAACCGCCCCGGCGGGACGGCTCATACACATTCTGCCTAGTTTAGTTTATCAAAAAACTACTTCGGTTCAGCCGCTTTCGCTGTGCCTTCGGAAATTATCTTTTTGATGTGTTCGACATAGGCCTCTGGACCGCCGGCCTGATAACCGGTTTTACCGATCACTTCACCTTCCGGAGAGAGAATGAACACCGTCGGAAATCCACGAACACCGAACTCACGCGACAGTTTTTCATTCTGCTTGATCGTTTCCTCACTCTGATTCGACTTATCGCGCGGAAAGTCCGCCAGCATCAGAACCAGATTCTCTTGGGCATAGGCCTTAAATTCATCTTTCTGGAAAACTTCCTTATCCAGCTTGATGCACCAGCCGCACCAATCGGAACCGCTGAAATCAATCAGAACATGTTTATTTTGCTCTTTGGCCATTTCCTTGGCCTTGCTGAAATCCGTTTCCCAGCCTTCCGCCGCAAATGTTCCTACACTAAAAGCAACCATCGCCACACACACCAACCACTTCATCATACTATCCTCCAATAGGATTAAGGTTTAATAGCCACACGAATTATACCGTATTTGTTCTATATGACACTTTATGCCCCCCGGCGTTCATTAACGATAAAAAAAAGCCGCCCATATGGACGGCTTTTCGGAAATTCCAAAGTTTGGAACTTAGTTCACGCCAATAGCGTTGAGGTCGTCGAACGCCTGTTTGATACGCTCAACAAGACCTTCCTGACCCTTACGCAACCATACGCGCGGATCATAGTATTTCTTGTTCGGCTTATCAGCACCATCCGGGTTGCCCAGCTGCCCCTGCAGATAACCTTCGTTGGCTTTGTAGAAATTCAGTAGACCTTCCCACGTTGCCCACTGGGTGTCGGTATCGATGTTCATTTTAATGACGCCGTATCCGATGGACTCTTCGATTTCCTCCGGAGAAGAACCAGAACCGCCGTGGAATACGAAGTTCAGCGGCTGAGCTTCAGTGCCGAACTTTTCAGCAACATAAGCCTGAGAGTCGCGCAGGATGGTCGGGGTCAGTTTAACATTACCCGGTTTATAAACACCGTGCACGTTACCGAAGGACGCCGCAACCGTGAAGTTCGGGCTGATGGCATTCAGTTTTTCGTAAGCGTATGCAACGTCTTCCGGCTGAGTGTAGAGCTTGGACTCATCCATGTCGGAGTTGTCGACGCCGTCTTCTTCGCCACCGGTGCAACCGAGTTCGATTTCGAGGGTCATACCGATTTTAGACATGCGCTCGAGGTATTTAGCGGAAATCTCGATATTTTCTTCGAGTGTTTCTTCTGAGAGGTCGAGCATATGGGAAGAGAAGAGCGGACGTCCTTCTTCGGCAAATTTCTTTTCGCCGGCTTCGAGCAGACCGTCGATCCAGGGCAGCAGTTTTTTTGCTGCGTGGTCGGTATGCAGAATAACCGGAACGCCATACGCTTCCGCCATGGCATGAACGTGATTAGCGCCGGAAATCGCGCCGAGAATGGCCGCTTCGTGACCTTCGAGTTTCAGCCCTTTACCCGCAGTGAACGCTGCACCGCCGTTGGAAAACTGAATAATGACCGGAGAATTTACTGCCGCAGCAGCTTCCAGAACACCGTTGATGGAATCAGACCCCACAACGTTTACGGCCGGCAGAGCGAATTTGTTGGCCTTTGCAATTTCGAATACTTTAGCAACATCGTCACCAAAGAGAACACCCGGTTTTACAGCATCAAGAACTTTAGCTGACATGATATTTCCTTCCTGGTTATTGGATTGGATTTATTCCTTAAAAAAGCCAGTTTTTTGGCAAAATTCGCGGGAACTATACCAGTAACAGGGACGGGGTCAATCCCGCCAACCGATTTTACTGCGGAGGAAAATCAAAATGGGTTTCAAAGAGGTCGGCCAGTTTTTTGGCATATTCCTCCTCGTCGGGCCCCGTCACCCGAATGGTAATTTCCGTCCCCTGCTCCATCCCCAGCATAATACATTCCAAGGCAGACTTCAGGTCGCAAGTCCCCGAGGGGGCGGATACAAGAATCTCCCCCGGATAAGAAGAACCTTCCTTAACCAGAATAGCAGAAGGCCGGCAGTGGATGCCGGCCTCATTTTGAATCACTGCTTTTACTTCTAACATTGCATGGCTTCAGGTTTTACAGACTGAGCGCCTGAAGCAGCCTCTATTTATTCGCGGCACGAATCGAGTCTTCCCAGACCACTTTGTTGTTCAAAGCATAGATGTAAGGGGTTCCGACAACTCCATTTGCTTCGCGCTGCGCGTCAATTTTTTCAACCGCAATTTTAGCAGCTTCCTTCAGCGTGGCACTTCCGGATTCATACGCATACGCAAAATCGCCTCCGGGATCGACGGCCAGAATAAATACCTTATTATTCGGCATCATTTCATAGTCGAGCAGAGCCTGCTGAGCATCCACCGGCACCTTCGGGATATACACCGTGTTACTTGCACAACCTGCAACGATTGCAATCAATGCTGCAGAACAAAAAACTTTAGCCAACAACTTCATTCCTGCCTCCATGTTATAAATTCGAGTTACAATTTAGTTTCTTATCCCCTAAGAGTCAATTCAGCAAACCAACGAAATCGCCACTTCATTAAACGCCTGTCCCGCACGCGGTCCATGCTGAACGATGCCCTTGCGCACCACAAGCTCTCCGCTTCCCTGCCCAATTCTAAACAGCGGGGTCGCGCCAAATTTCCAATCATTGGAAACCTGCCGCTCTTCAATCTCGGCCAGAAGCTCTGCATCAAAGTCCGTTTCCAACCATTGGAACTCCTGCCCATCGTCATAATTTTCACGGAAAGCGGTTTTCAGTGCATGGGTCAGCCTGTCGCGATCCACGCCCAAATTCATGACCTCCGCCGGGACCGAAGCAATGGCATGCGTATCAATACCATCGAGCATCGAACCTAAATATCGACCCAGGCGATCCAGATCCGTATTGAGTAGCAATGTCCCATGATGCATCGCCCGCCCCTTCCGGAAGGCAAAGGCATTACCCGAAAACTTGCGCCCATCCACACTAAGGTTACTTTTGCCCGTTTGCTCAGCCTGAATTCCGAAAGATTCCAATGCTTGGAAAACCAGATGATACGCATCGCACTCGCAATATTCCTCGCGACCGGTCATCACACAATAGTTCAGATTACCTTCATCATGATAAACCGTGCCGCCTCCCGAAATCCGGCGCGCCAGCGGAACCCCCTCCTGTTCCATCAGGTCGAGCCGGCACTCTTTCCAGGGATTCTGATTCTTGCCCATCACCACCGCGCAGGCACTGCGCCACAAGTAAAGGATAGGGCCCTTGTCCTGCACGTGGTCCATCAGGTATTCCTCAATCGCGAGGTTTTTAAAAACATCCAGACTCTGGGATTCAAAAATCAGCATCTCAAATTTTCGTGTATTTCACGTTCCGTATGGTTAATCTCTTCCAAAAGCTGAGCCCAATCATGTCAAAGATCACCGAACAATTCATCCGAAAAATCCCGAAGACCGACCTGCACTTGCATCTCGACGGATCACTACGCCTGCCCACCCTCATCGAGATGGCCAAAGCGGAAGA
>CAKZQV010000157.1 GCA_937141895.1 uncultured Verrucomicrobiota bacterium | reverse complement strand
GCTGAGTACGTTGCGGAAGGTGTGTCGCACCTCGTTTTTTATTATCTATACGCGGCAGAGGCTTTCTTTTACGAAAAATGACAGAAATGGAAAGGTGAACTAACACAACAGTTTTAAAACATCTTTATTGCCAGTACTGCGGATTAGGGGTACCTTTGTGACCATGCGATCCGTATAGAAGTATTGAACTCAAAGAGAATCTATCTATGTCAGAGAAGAAAAAGAATCGTTATTTCGCTAAGCATGCTAAATCGAGTGCGGCCTTAATCAGTGTCGGCATTCATGCATTGCTGATTGTCCTCGCGCTGTCCTTTGTGGCCGTAACGGTCATTACAAAGGAAGAAAAGGTCTTTGAAGCAAAGCCGGTAAGCCGCCCCAAGATGAAGTTGAAAAAGCTGCAGGTGCCGGTGAATGTGAAGAAAAAGAAAAGCCAGAAGCCGAAACTGCGGAAGCGGATCGTGGTCCAGCCGAAGCTGAATCAGACGGTTCCTGATATTAAGATGCCGGAAATTACCGGAGTGAAGGGCGGCATTGGTTCCGGAACCGGTGACGGTATAGGCGGTGCGGGAGGATTAGGCTTTGCCATGCCGGAGATCAATATTTTCGGGGTGAAAGGCAAGGGCGAAAAGATCTTCATTATTCTGGACTCATCAAACGCCATGATGGTGGATGAGATCGGTGGAATTCCGGCGTTTAAGCTTATTAAAACAGAACTGGTTAAGATGCTGGAGCGACTAAATCCTGCGGTATTGTTCAATATCGGGGTCTATGGCGGTGGCGATAAACTGTTTTTTGAAAATATGGTACCGGCCACGCCAGCCAACGTGGCTAAAGTTAAAGCGATGATGGATCCCCTTAATGCCGTGACTGAAAATATGCGCGATAGTGATTTTGGAACGCGAACCATTGGTCCCGGTGCGGTCTCTCTGCGGGGTGAATTTGAAACGGCGCCGATCAGCGATGTCAATCAGTGGGGATGGATTAAATTAAGTATGTATGCGGCTCAACAGAAGGCCGATTCGGTATTTCTATTGACCCAGGGTTGGGGCGCCGTATTCAGTAATGTGGGTGAGGCTGCCGATTTTTCTGCAGAAAAGCGTCAGCAGTGGAGTTCCTATGTGTCTCAGGCAAAAGAAAGGCTTAAAGCCGAGAATGCTCAGCGAAAATCCCGGGGACAGGCTCCGCGCGTTTTCCTTAACTCCCACAGAATGACGAAGCATTATTTTCCCAATGCGATAGCTCCGCCAATTCCGAAACGGCATTATTTTAAAGCCGATGAGGTGTATGCCGCGATGTCTAAAACCCATGCGGTCGAACAATCAGGTGTTCCGCGTTCCGCTGGTATAAAAAAGAAGCGTAAGCCTTTTTCTTTCAATACTATTTTGTTTGAGAAAACAGATGGAACGCCAATTCCGTATGACAATGCGAATGGAGGATCGGTGGCCAACTTCAAGAAGATGGCCAGCTTAACCCAAGGCGAGTTTCGGACGCTGAAAGGCCTCAAGTCGATTGAAGGCGCGGCATCGGATTAGTTTTTGGCCGGCTGCCTTTTTCTTGAAGTCATTAGAATCGAGAAAATTGTGCCCGATTTTCTGGTTTAATGACAGTGCCGGAAGATGATTTTTTGTGAATTCTCCGCTCTGTCGCTCAAAGTTAGCCATGCGCGTCTGAACTATTGCGGATATTTTCGGTTTACCACCGTAGATTCGCTTTAAGCGGGTTATCCGAGCACTGCAAATTGATTGCGTCCGAAATCATAGCATACCAAATTGAATGATCCCTATTGCGCTGTGTGGTTGTGCTATGATTAAAAAAATCGGGCCAGTGAAAGTCTTTTTTCACATATCAACGATATGAATAATGTATGGATTGCCCAAAAAGCCAATAAAAGGCAAAGATGGGATGATCGACATACGTATACATGGTGTTCGCATTAACATCCGTATAGAAGTATTGAACTCAAAGAGAATTTATCTATGTCAGAGAAGAAAAAGAATCGTTATTTCGCTAAGCATGCTAAATCGAGTGCGGCCTTAATCAGTGTCGGCATTCATGCATTGCTGATTGTCCTCGCGCTGTCCTTTGTGGCCGTAACGGTCATTACAAAGGAAGAAAAGGTCTTTGAAGCAAAGCCGGTAAGCCGCCCCAAGATGAAGTTGAAAAAGCTGCAGGTGCCGGTGAATGTGAAGAAAAAGAAAAGCCAGAAGCCGAAACTGCGGAAGCGGATCGTGGTCCAGCCGAAGCTGAATCAGACGGTTCCTGATATTAAGATGCCGGAAATTACCGGAGTGAAGGGCGGCATTGGTTCTGGAACCGGTGACGGTATAGGCGGTGCGGGAGGATTAGGCTTTGCCATGCCGGAAATCAATATTTTCGGGGTGAAAGGTAAGGGCGAAAAGATCTTTATCATTCTGGATTCATCCCCATCCATGATGGTGGATTCGATGGGTGGCATTCCTTCGTACACCCTCATCAAGAAGGAACTGGTTAAAATTCTGGGTAATTTGAACCCGACGGTGCTCTTTAATATCGCAGTGTATGAAGTTGGACCTTCCAAAGTTCTCTTCCCGAAGATGGTGCCGGCCTCGGCAGAAAATGTGGCGAAAGTGAAGGCGTGGCTTGATCCCTTGAATGCTGTTTCGAGCGGTATGGGTGATCGGGATTATGGCATCCGGACGCTTGGAAAAATCAATGGAAGTCAGATGGTTCGCGGTGATTTTAAGGTCGGAAAACTGGATGACCAGCGGGAATGGGTTAAGCCGGTCTTGCACAGCATGCAGGAACAGGCGGATGCCGTATTCCTCTTGTCGCACGGATGGGGGGCGCTTTGGAAAACGACGGGTGCGGCGGATCAATGGGCGGAATCTAAAAAGATCAGATGGGAAAAAGCGGTGTCCGATTCCCAGAAACGGCTTAAAGAGGAAAACGCCAAACGACGTAGCCAAGGACAGGCCCCTCGGGTATTTAAAGATAAACGACACATGGTGAGAACCTATTTCCCAAGCGTTGAACAGCCGCCGGCAACAAAAAAATATGTTTACACGCCCAAGGACATGACTGAAGCCATGAAAATTGTTCGCACGAAGTCTGCAAAAAGTTCGCCGCTGACCGGTGCTGGAGTAGGTAGAAAAGGAAAGAACGACTTCACCGTCAATGTTATTCACTTTATCAAAAAAAGCGGCGCAAGTGGCCGGGATGCTGAACGCTTTAAACAGCTGTCCAAGGAATTAAATGGAAAGTACCGGACCCTTTCAGGTTTCGAGGCCATTAAGGGGGCCGCCTCTGTGGAATAGGAAAAAATGGATAAAACGATACTGTTTATTTTTTAACTGATGATGGCCGCCTGTGCTCAATACTTTGTCGAAGTGAATGCAAGTTAATGAGGTATACGGATAATGAAAACGCGGTTTAAATAAGAGAAGAGTGTTTCTAGGGGAGCACCCAGTGGATTCTTACTCAACATAGCGATTCATGCTGCTGCATTTCTGCTGGCCGGTATGTTTGTTGTCTTCACGGTGAGTCAGAAAGAAGAGAAAAAGTTTGTACCTCCGAAGCCGGTAGATCGGCCAAAAATGAAGCTGAAAAAGCCGAAGGTTAAGGTCAAGAAGAGCGCCAAGCCGAAATCCACGTCGCGGATCGTGACGAAAGTCCAGCAACCCAATATGCCGGATATCCAGCTTCCAGAAATGAATGGCATGGGCGGAGGCTTTGGTGAAGGCGATATTGGCGGGTTTGATATTATGCCGGATCTGGATGAAGTCACCATGTTCGGAGGAACTACGAGTATCGGCAATGATCTTGAGGGCACGCTATACGATCTTAAACGATATCGTAATGGCCGAACCAGCGGTATTTATGAAACGGAAGGCATTCAGAATGCTGTGGAGCAATTTCTCCGCAGCGGATGGCGTTCCAGTGTGCTGGCTAAATTTTACCGATCGCCAAAAAAACTTTATTCACCGATGGTCATGGTTCCGCCCACCGATTCATCGCTGGGTCCCTGGGCTTTTGGTGAGCGCGAGATGGATCCCTGGGCTTTCTTACTGCATTACAAGGGAAAGCTCGTGCACAAAGACGGGATCAAATTCCGTTTTATAACGATGGGCGACAATTATCTGGTGATCCGGGTAAACGACAAGGTGGTACTTGACTATAAAAATCAATTTGAGGCCGCAGTTTCTGGAACACCGAGTAAAGCGTTGAATTATCATTTGGGACACTGGTGGGCTTATGCCAGCGAGTGGATCGAGCTTAAACCCGGTGTGCCGCAGGATGTGGAATTTATTTTGGGTGACTACAAAGGGTATCTTTTTGCCTCCATGGTTGCGATCGAGGAGTATGGAGTGGATTATCCCACTGCGCCGTTGCCTTTGGACAATCCGCAGTTACCTATCTTTACAACCGCCCGTCTCTCTCAGGATCAGATTGATGCCGTTTCCCAACAAATGTGGGAAGGGCATTTGGATCTTATCGGCGGCCCGGTCTTCAGTGATTATGATTCCGGGGGAACGGAAGTGCCGACCGAAACCGCTGAGCCTGTTGTTCAGGAGGAATTGGTTGAGCCCATGCCGGAATCGAATAAGAACTCCTCCCGGTTGTGGACCTTTGCTGATGGCAAGAGTGTTGAGGCTGAATTTATTAGCATTTTCAGTGGCCAAGCCGTTCTCAAAACCACCCGCGGAAAAACGATGAAGGTGGAGATTTCTGATTTCTCGCCGGAAGATCAGGACGAACTCGAGCTGCTTAATCCGCCTAAAATGAAGCTTTTATTTAAGAAAGATACCAAGCAGTTTTCGGTAAAAAGTAATCCCGATCTCAATGTCCCCGTGCCGGCAGCCTTGGAGTTTGCCGGTGGTGTGGTTGTTGAGCAGGACGATCGAATGGTGGATTATCAGCGCCCGCTCCGGTTGGAATTCTATGTGATTGCCGGAGAGTATGACGGGGATAACAATATTCTGCATGACCGGCAGATTGAGACCTTTAAACTCACACCCGAAAACAACCGGCGTTTTGAACTGTATGGACGCAAAGATATCATGCTTCGATATGAGCATTACAGCGGTCAGGTGCGTGGAGAGAAGTACAAGGGCTATATGATTCTGGTCTTTAATGAGAGAGATGAAATCATTGCCCAGAACCTATCCCATGATTGGTTGCTCGATATTCGGGATGAACTGCGTGATTTTCCAGTCGGTCGGCATTTTAATAAGCAGGGGGAGCGGGTTCTGCCGCCTCGGCCGGAATTTACTGACCGGTATTGGGATGCAGAGCCTTGATTGATCGCTAGCTCATAGTGTACTTTGTAGTTTTACCCATATTTAAACCAAACTACGAAAGTGTGCATTATGAATCCGAACCGATTAGTTGCTGCGTTAACGCTGATGAGCAGTTTTATGCTCATTGCACAGAGTGTTGCCCAAAAACCTGTCCCAAAGAATATTCTCTTTCTTCTGGCGGATGACCAGCGTAGCGACGTTCTGGGTTGTTATGGAAATGAGATTATTCAGACACCGACCATTGACCGTCTTGCTGCGGAAGGGGTGCGGTTCGAGAACTTTTTCTGCGAGACCCCCATCTGCAGTGCCAGCCGGGCCACGATCATTTCGGGCCTTACGCAGCGCACACACGGATATAATTTTGGTGAGCCGGCGGTGCCTGCTAAATATATTAAAACCAGCTATCCGGCCTATCTAAAAGCCAATGGTTACCGGACTGGATTTACGGGAAAATTCGGTTTCAAGTTTTCGGATAAGAAGGATAAAAAAGAGTTGTTTGATTTCTACAAACCCTACGGTCGGGATCCGTACCTGAAGAAGATGCCGGATGGTTCGCTTCGCCATGAGACGGATCTGTGTGCCGATGCGGCGATTGAATTTATTGAAACCAATCCGAAAGGGCAGCCGTTCTGCATGTCGGTCAGTTTCAACGCTTCGCATGCGGAGGACAAAGACCATCGCCCTGGCTATCATTTCCAATGGCCGGAATCAACGGATGGCCTCTACGAAGACATTGAAATGCCGGCTCCAAAACTTGGCGATAAAAAATATTTTCAGGCCCTGCCTGGATTTCTGCAGGACAAAGATGCACTTTCCCGTCAGCGTTACTTCTGGCGTTGGGATACCCCTGAAAAATATCAAATTAATATGCGGGCCTATTACCGGATGGTAACGGGTATCGATAACGCCGTTGCCCGTATCCTTGAAGCACTTAAGGAAGCTGGGTTGGATCAGAATACCGTTATTGTTTACACGGGGGATAATGGTTTCATGAAAGCTGACCGTGGGGTGGCCGGTAAATGGAATCATTATGATCAGGCGTTGAATGTTCCATTTGTTGTTTATGATCCCACGTTACCCGAGGCAAAGCGCGGTCGCGTGATTTCTGAACAGGGCACGCTGCTCAGCGTTGCGCCGACGATTGTGGAGTGGGCGGGGCTCGAGCAGCCCCAGGCATATCAGGGGCCGTCGTTGGTGAAGCTGGTGAATGGAAATGACGTGGCCGACTGGCAGGAGGGCGTGTTCTGCGAACACTATTTCGACCGCTACAATAACTGGCACGGAATTCGTACCAAGAAATATAAATACGCGGTTTATTATGATGAACCGGGCGGGCCGTATGAATGCCTGTATGATTTGGAAAAGGATCCTGCTGAATTTGTTAATCTCGCATCGAATCCTGAATATGCTGCTGTGCGCACGAAGATGAAAGCGCGGCTGGATCAAACGCTGGCGGAACTTCCGATGGCTGATAAACCGGCGAAGAAATCTAAAAAGTCGGCGAAGAAAGCGAAGTAGCAGAATGAAATTTGCTCATATAATGACGGGTCTCATTTTACTCTTTTCGACCGAGGCCATGGGGGAAGTTGCAATGGATTTGAAGGTTTGCGAGGGTTTTGTAGAACCCCTTGGCTTGCACGATGCAACCCCGACCTTCTCCTGGAAGTTGCCGGCGGGTGTT
>CAKZQV010000156.1 GCA_937141895.1 uncultured Verrucomicrobiota bacterium | reverse complement strand
TAGAGCTCGAGCGCCGGGCGAGCTTATGCACCATCGATTCGCCTGACAAACCTGCTGACCTGTCCTTTTGCGCGCCCGGCGGTCGAGCCCTACCTCATTCCAATAACATCACCCGGGATTATCTTGCCCTAAACCATTTCCAATCCGCTTATCGACCTGCACTCAGTATCGTTGGGCCATAATGTTCTGCCCGCGGCGCTCGCTCGTGAGCCAGATCAGCTCATCGGCAGTCGGCACACGGCCGTTATGGGATCGTTCAAATTCCGTAATCACTTGACGGAAATCATGGGCATAGATTCGGATCAGTTCCAGCTCATCGCCATGCATACGGCGGAAGGCTTCAGCCTGCGTCCAGTTTTCTGCTTTGGTGTTTTTTCTTTTCATGATTATCACCACATCAAATATTTAGCTTAAGCTGTGCCAAAAATGAGATGCTTACAGATTCATGAAAGATCAGGATTAGTACCCAGCGCGAATAGACATGAATACACGCAAATATCTAAATCCATGAAACCAGAGGAAATTACCTGATATTCTTTCTTCGCGCCCTTTGCGCCTCTGCGTGAGATAAAAATGTGCACCTAAAGTGGATTTCTTTGCGGCCATGCTTTTCACGCTCGCGGCGGGTTCGTCGAACCAGCCCTGCCTTTCACAACCTGAAAACACCAACCGCTAATGAATGTGAATAAAAGAAGGTCTGCACATTCGATTCGTTGTTTTTCATCCATTCGTTGCCAGCCACCACTCGGATCATTTTGCCCACCCTATGCACCGGTTTTTAGCCACGAAAACGCGCAAAGAGCACAAGGGCTGCCGCTGATTCGGGCACCAACGATTATTTTGTGGAATCCCGAGCATCTGACCTTGGGGTAGGGATCGATCGCCAAGCCGTAGCCTGCACCTTCGGCGGTTTTTAGGTAGAGCTCGACCGCCGGGCGAGCTTATGCACTCTCGGCGGTCTTCTCTGCGGCCCTGCTTTTCACGCTCGCGGCGGGTTCGTCGAACCAGCCCTACCCCATGAAAAAACCTTTTCCTTGTGGAATTGCGTGCATCAGCGTAGGTTATGCGGCTTCTATCGGCGGCAGGAACAACGCGTAACTGTGAAGCGTTTTGTGATCTGCACCGGCTCCTATTCCGGCTTGGAATAAAACCTATGTCTTACCCGCTGTGCCTGTTCCAAGGATTGGAACCTCACATATCCGCAGCCGGAACGTATTCATCTCAAGGGCCGGATCATGCTAAAATTCACACATATACGCCAAAAGCCGCCGCAGAAACTGACCACAAAACGCCAGCTGCTGATTGCCTGCAGTCCGCTACGCACCCATGCAAACCTCTCCACCATCATCCGCACGGCCGGCTGCTGCGGCGTCCGCGAAGTTATGGCCACCGGTCATGTCCGGCTGATCGAGCGCATTGCCCGCGATGGCGCAACCCACGTCACCCTCACCGTAAAAAGCAGTCTACCGCCGGCGCTTCGAAAACTCAAACGCGACGGCTACACCCTCGTCGGCCTCGAACAGACCACCAACTCCACGCCGCTTTCCGACTATGCCTTTCCCGCAAAAACCGCCCTCATCGTCGGGGCCGAACGAGAAGGACTTTCCGACGCCTGCCTCGAGCTCCTCGACGCTGTCGTCGAAATTCCCGTCTGGGGCATGCCCTTTTCGCACAACGTCGCCACCGCCACCTCCATGGCCATCTACGAATACTGCCGGCAGTTCCCCGATGGATAGGGTGGGGAAACGTAACCCGCGCAGAGCCGCAGAGACCGCAAAGGGAATCTTAAAAATTGAATCTCACACAGAGGCACTGAGACACAGAAAAGAAAAAGAAGAGGAACCCAAAAGAATTTAATCTCTGCGCCCACCGCGTTTCAGCGAGGAATAAAGATGGTCAGAAATAACACGCTTTAAATTAACGCAGTATCAAAAGGAGAGTTTAATATGAAATGGTCAGCCATGCACTTCGTTGAATATCTGAGTGCGGTCGATACCGCCCTCGAAACCGTCCACGGTTCCGCATCCGACATGGGCGAACTGGAATCTATCTCCATGGCGCATCAGGAAAATGTGCCGCCCGAAAAAATCGCCCAGCGCCTGCGTACAACCGCATAATCATTCTGCCTAAATAATCCGCCACTCGTGCGGTCATAAACGCAAAGCGCGCCAAGGGAAACAAGGTTCGCAAAGTTTAGCGCGCCTTTGAGTGCTTTATTTCTTTGCGTTAAAAGCTCCAGGCCCCGGAGATATTTCTGTCATTCATCTTTCTGTCTATACCCAAGCACCTTCGGATCATTTTGCCCCTTAATCATTTTGCCCACCCCATGCACCACCGAAGGGGTCGGTCCCGTAATCTAGTAATCCGTGTCGTTGGCACGCTACTCTGGCGCAGGTGATCCATGGGCGAAGCGTATGCTTCGCAGTTTTAGGTGTAAAGTTT
>CAKZQV010000155.1 GCA_937141895.1 uncultured Verrucomicrobiota bacterium | reverse complement strand
ACAACGTATGCTTTTCGACCGCTCGAAAGATCCTGAAGAAAACGAGAATGTCGCGGAACGCCCGGAGTATCTGGAAATCGTCAAGGCCATGAGCAAGCTTCTTGCAGAGGGCAAGAAAGCGACCACTGGACTGTCCGGAAATTAATCGCAGCGAGTTCAGCCAATGAAATCAGTATTGAAGAAGTTGTTTGAAGCGAAAATCGAATCGGTGAAGAAGTAAGACGTAATAAATCAGGCGCACGCTTATATGCTCTAAAATCTAAAAATGATTAGGGCGAAACGAAGAACCTGGCAAAGGATTGTCCTGAAAAGGTCCAGACGCTGGACCGGGCGGTTGAAAAGTATATTCAGGACGCCGGGGTATTCGTGCCGATCGCGAATCCGTATTTTAATCCAGCAAAATATGATCCGGACAAAATTAGTGTTACGCATAAAAAGAAGCTGAAGAAGAAAAAGGCCGCGACCGCGACGAAAGAAATTCAGACCGAAAAGAAGGCCCCTGACGAAGCGAAAAAGAAGTCGTACGCAAAATTCACTTGAAACTGATTACATACGAGGCATTTTGGGTGTTGGAGCGACTGGTGGCGGTAGGCATTGTGTTTATGAGAATCTGTAAACGCCAGCGATGAGGAATAAAGAATGAGCTTAAATAAACAATTTGAACATCCGGGCACCGAATGGCGCGGCAAGCCGTTCTGGAGCTGGAACGGAAAGCTGGAAAAAGACGAATTGCTGCATCAGATCGATGTGATGAAAGACATGGGCATGGGCGGCTTTTTCATGCATTCGCGTACCGGGCTGGTTACTGAATATCTTGGCGACGAATGGTTTGAACTCATTAATACCTGTGCCGACTATGGCGAATCGATCGGCATGGAAGCCTGGCTCTATGACGAAGACCGCTGGCCTTCTGGTCTGGCGGCCGGTCTGGTAACCCAGCATCCCGAGTTTCGACAGAAAGCGATTCTGCTGGAGATTGATCCGGAAGGCGAGGGGGAGCAGGTGGTCGCTGAATTCAGGTGTGATCTCGACGGGGTGAGCTGTACCAATCTGGGCGCAGGATCCACCGTACTGCGCTTTTCGATCATTGAGCAGGGGAAAAGCGGTTTTTATAACGGGTATACCTATGTGGATACCATGAACCGCGAGGCCACGGAGGCCTATCTGAAATCGACCCACGAGAAATACGCAGAACAATGCGGTGATCGCTTGGGCAAATCCATCAAAGGAATCTTTACCGATGAGCCACACCGCGGCGCCTTGCTGGACGGCTTTTCCATGTATCGTAAAGACGGCGCCTCTTGCGTGCCCTATACCCAGACGCTGTTTTCAGAATTTGAAAAGCGTTTTGGCTACGATTTGATTTCAAAACTTCCGGAGCTTTTTCTGCAGGTGGAAGGTCGCGTGGTCTCGCCGGTTAAATGGCATTTTGTAGAATTGTTACAGCAGCTGTTTCTGGAAAATTTTGCGATTCCCTGTCGCGAATGGTGTGAAAAGCACAGCTTGGTTTTGACGGGGCACGTGCTGCATGAAGACAATCTGACGGCACAGACGGCCATGTCGGGTTCGATTATGCGTTATTATGAGCACATGGATGCTCCGGGCGTGGATGTGCTGAGCGAGGGCAATCGCAATTATTGGATTGTGAAGCAGCTCGCATCCGCTGCACGGCAGACCGGGAAGACGCAGCTGTTGTCCGAGCTGTATGGTTGCACCGGATGGCAGATGCCCTTTGCCGGTCATAAGGCCGTGGGCGACTGGCAGGCGCTGCTGGGCATTAATTTCCGCTGCCACCATCTTTCCTGGTATACGATGCGCGGCGAAGCCAAGCGCGATTATCCGGCCAGTATTCTGCATCAGTCGGCTTGGTACCGTGAATACGCGCATGTCGAAGACTATTTTGCCCGGTTCGGCCTCATGATGGTGCAGGGGCAGGCTTTATGTGATGTGCTGGTGATCAATCCGGTGGAAAGCGTCTGGGCGCAGGTGCATCTGGGGTGGTCCAGTATTCTGGCCGTGCAGGATGAAAATATTCAGGCATTGGAAACGCAGTATCAGCAACTCTTTACCTGGCTACTGGAAAGTCAGATTGATTTTGATTATGGCGATGAAGAGATGCTCACGCGTCTGGCCTCGGTGGATGGAGATGTATTTCGCGTCGGAGAGGCCTGCTATAAAAGCGTTGTCGTGAGCGGTATGACGACGATTCGCTCTTCAACGGTCAAGCTGCTGAACGAGTTTGAGGCTGCGGGCGGAACCGTGATTGTTGCGGGAGCTACTCCGGCCTATATCGACGCATTACCTGCGACCCTTCTGGAATACACCATGGTGCCCTTTGAAAAATCAGCCATTGTGGATGCTATGCCTTCGACGATTGCGTCGGTAGATGCCCCGGAAATTTTCGGTCAGCTTCGTAAAACGGAAGGTGGACTGATCTTCGGAGCGCTCAATGTTAACCGCGATGAGCGACGCGAGGGAGCAGTCGTTAAAATTGAAACCGATGGCGTCATCGAAGAATGGGACTGCGAAACCGGAGAACGCTTTCTTATAGAGACGGAGGATTCCAATGGTTGGAAAACCTTTAACACTGATTTTTCGATCGGTGGGCAAAAGCTTTGGGTGGTCACTAGCGTAGACGCTACGCCCAGTGCGGCCCATGCAAAACGCGACGAGGGTATCGCGTCTACGGTCGGTGGGCCGTTTAATTTTAGCCTGTCCGAGCCCAATATCTGTGTGCTGGATACCGCAGCTTACAAAATAGATGATGACGAATGGCAACCTGCACTGGACGTTCTGAAAATCGATCAGCGTATTCGGGACAAGCATGGTGTCATGCGACGAGGGGGCGAAATGCTACAACCCTGGTTTGTGGCGCAGCACCCGGTTAAAGAACTGGATGACGTCGAGCTTCGGTTTGAGTTTGAGGTTCAGACCATGCCGGAATGGATAGATCTGGTTTTTGAAGAGCCTGAAAATTTCAATGTACGGATTAATGGTGAGCACCTCGATTGCACGGAAGCTGAACGCTGGATTGATATTGCATTCCATCGGGTACGAATTCCCGCCGCGCTCTTGCAAGAAGGTGTAAATGAAATTTCGCTCAAAACCTGCTACACGGAAAACAGCAACTTGGAAGCGGTGTATCTGCTGGGTCTATTCGGGGTCGAACTGAGCGGTGCAAAACGGACGCTTGTTCCAATGGTTGGAAAAGTTGATGTTGGCGACCTGTGTGAGCAGGGCTTCCCCTTTTATTCGGGGGCAGTGACTTACCACGTACCGGTTCCGAAAAATGCACAGCACCTGCGTATTCCGAGTCTGGGCGGGGCCTGCGCAAAGGTGAATGGGCAGGTGCTGGGCTGGGATCCCTTTGAGGCCGAGCTGTCCGGTTGCGGCGAGCAGGTCGATGTTGAGGTAGTGCTGACGCGCCGCAATACCTTCGGCCCGCTGCACGATGCGGTGGAAGGCCGAATCCATAATGGACCGGACCACTGGCTGACTGAAGACGATGATTATTCCGATGACTGCCTTCTGGTTTCTTCCGGTCTTTTAGAACCGCTTTGCATAAGCTGAACGAGACGGGCCTACGAATCAGAAGGGTACCTGAGCTCAAAGATCCATTAGCCGATGTCTTATATTGGGCGGTGATGGTCCGCGTTCCCGAGCGCTCGTGCCTCGCACCTGAAGGAGCTCCTCCATCTCCAATTCGAGCATATCCTGCACAACCTGTTGTACCAGGGGTTTTGGAAAGTCGGCATTGCCGGTCATGAGTTCCTTGAGTTCCACACGTTAAATGATACTTTGTTTTTTTAGCCATGTGGTTCCTTTTTGTTTATTCGCTAACTGATCGTATCCGATCAGCCAGAACCCATGGCTTTTCTTTTTTGCAGAACCTTTAATACACAATCGTCTTTTGGCGGCTATCCCTATGATATTTAACTGCCGTATCTATAAGTTAAGCTGATTTCGCGCTCAAGGTTGTTTGCTGCCTCCCTCTTCTCAAAACGGCTTTATTCTTATCGTTTTTCATAGATATGGCGCAAAATCGACCATTTATTTGTCCGGAAAACGCACATTTTGGCGCAAATTAGACCCACATTGAAAGCATAGTCATGATACTCTCATCTCTAGCCATGTTCAAATTTAAGTCGGAAGAGTTATGTAACTAGTTTGGCAGTTTATGGAGAAAAAGATGCAAAAAAGGTAAAGGTGTCGTGAAGGGTGCTCCAAGCGGATTTGTGGCCGGTTTATTGATCCATGCCGCCGCGGTCATGTTGGCCAGCTTGTTTGTTATATTTTCGGTGAAGCAAAAGTAAGAGAATGAATTTGTTCCCTCCAAACCGGTGGATCGACCGAAAAATGAAGCTGAAAAAGCCGAAGGTTAAAGTGGAGAAGAGCGTCAACCCGAAGTCCATATCGCGCATCGTGACCAAGGTTCAGCAACCCAATATGCCCGATATTTAGCCGCCGGAAATGAATGGCAAGAGTGACGGCCCGTACGCTATTGAACATGTTTGCTTTCCGGCGCTGATCGGTCGGTGCGTTCATGGATTCCGGATTCACGACGCCATCTCGGTTGATGTAGGGTAATCCGTCGGCTGAGTCAGGATCCGGCCTATTTCTCTTAGTTATGTTAGAACTTAAGAGTGATGCCGGAAGGCCCTATTGAAAGGCCGTGTGGAAGAAGTGAACGAGACCGGCAGAAAAACGTCATATTTTTTACAAAGATTAACAGTGGACGAATCGTATAAACGATAGATTCAGTTTTTATCAGGAGGATCAGTATGCGGAAAAAAAATAAAGATGGAAAAGGCGTAGTCAAGGGTGCACCAAGTGGCTTTGTGGTCAGTTTGGTGGTTCACGCTGCGGCATTCATGTTGGCTGGTTTATTTGTGGTATTTTCGGTGGTGCAAAAAGAAGAGAAAAAATTTGTTCCCCCCAAACCGGTAGATCGACCGAAAATGAAGCTGAAAAAGCCGAAGGTTAAGGTCAAGAAGAGCGCCAAACCGAAATCCACGTCGCGGATCGTAACCAAAGTGCAGCAAC
>CAKZQV010000154.1 GCA_937141895.1 uncultured Verrucomicrobiota bacterium | reverse complement strand
GATCTTCTTCGAACAGGACCTTTTCCGTGTTGGAAAAGACGATGTCGTCGGCAAACAGGTTCGCATTGCCAATTTCCCGGCCGGGCGGCAGGGTATCGTGTTTTTTCGATTTTTCGTCAGACTCGGCCATAATGTTTTCCAATCATTGGAAAAACTTCAAAAAAGCTACCACGGCGGCGAGGCAGGGGCAAAAAGAAAGACTGTATGTATTTTCCGTATTTAGGTCAGCTCTGTACCCGCAGTCTGTTGGAGTATAAATTTCATACATCATAATGTATGAAAATGACTATAAGCACAATATAATGGTTATATTATGAATTTCATACATTATGATGTGTGAAATATATTGCATGAAATAATACAGCTGATCTTCGGTTCATTTGGGTAAAAGAAAACCCCGGTGGGTGGCCGGGGTTGTCGGAGTAATATTCAAGAAGCGTTACAGCGGGTTTGGGTTCACTTGAGCCGCGAGCTTCAAAGGTTGTTGTTGGGTTCATTAATGAATACGAGGGTTCGAATTGAATCGTTACCGAAAAATTGAATTTTTTGTAACTTTTGTTCCATATACGAAAAAACCCCAGTAAAACTGGGGCGTTGAGGTGGAAATATTTGTAACATTTTTACGGATTTAAATTCTGTAAGGCAAAAATGCTTTAGAATTTCAGGGTGCCGCGCAGCCAGAATACGGTTTTATCCGGTGTCGGGCTTGCGCTTTCTCCCTTCATGTAAAATGCCGCGCCGGTTAGGGCGTCAAAGTTTTTACAGATTTTGTATTTCAGCATAGCGTCAATTTCATTGCCGTAATTTCCGGAAAATGTTCCGGCTGGTGTGCTTGCGGCTGTGTTGAAATAGTGGTAAACGCCGATCAGGCTCATATTTTCCATGGGGGAGACGGAGCCTTTAACCCATACATCGACGAGGCCGGTAGGAAGGCCGCCACCGGTTCCAAGAAAGACATCGGCCCAGCCATTGAAGGCATGAGCGGTTCCGTTGAGCGTCTGGAACTGGTCACGGGTGTCATCGCCGCCGGAAAGATATTCCCCGCCGATTTCAATGCCGACCGTTTCCCAATTGTAGGTGCCGGAGATGTAGCCATAGTAGGCATCGCGCTGGAGAGCGAGCATGGCGTTATAGTCAAACTGCTCACTTTTGCCCCAGAGCCGACCGCCGAACGTATCTACATCGGCGGTATTATCGTTGCGTTGGAGATAGGCAAAGGCAGAAACCTTATTATGGTCGCCCAGTTTATACTCACCGTTGAGCATATGATACTGGCGGGCATAGTTTACATTGCCATCGATTCCGTTGATGCTGTCTGCATACGCATAGAGCAGGGTCAGGTTTTCAACCGAATCATTTTTAACCAGACCGGCGTTAAACGACTGGGCATTGAAGCGCCACCCGACATTGCCGATGAATCGTGCATTATCGAGAATAATCTCCTGAGCACCAATGCGGCCAAGAGTATCGTATCCGGTATAGTCGAGATAGACTTCATGAAGCCGGAAGGCTTCCGGATCGGCCACCGTATCGTAGGCGGGATCCCGTGGGGAATAATGGTCGTTGATGGGGCCGACATACTGACCCTGTATTTTTCCGCCAAAACCTTCGTCATTTTTCGCCTCATAGGTCAGGCGTGTTCGGGTGATCAGGGCGTTGGCATTTTTTAGACCATTTCCAGACTGGTCGACAAATTCATAACCGAGCAACACTTCGGCACTCAGTTTGCCTTCTTTCAGTTTTTCCGCTGTAGCCCACTCATCGAGTGAGGGCCATTCTTTGTGTCCTTTGTTTTCTTCAGCTTTAGCTTCGGTCGGTTCCTCGACTTTGGCTATTTCCTCGGCATAGGTGGCTGTTGAGACCACTGCTGCGGCAATTAATAGATATTTCATGTGCATCCCCTTTGGTTATTGGCATGAATCGACTATTCGATGGTTAGAGGATAATCAATTATTAGGTTGTAGCAAGACTGATAATCCTATCTAAAACGATCATGAATCCGGAGTTTAAAACAATTAAAACCATGGTGTGGCTTTATTGCTCTAAACGGCATGGGGAGCCGCTGTGTTTAGATTGTGAAGAACTCCTGGAGTATGCCCGTCTACGCATTGAGAAGTGTCCATTCGGAGCTGAAAAACCGACGTGCGAAAATTGCACGGTACATTGCTACAAACCGGCGATGCGCGAACGGGTGAAAGAGGTGATGCGATTTTCCGGGCCGCGTATGCTAACGCGGCATCCGGTGCTGGCGTTGCGGCATCTGATCCGGTCAAAGCTCTATTCCGGCAGGCGCTCAAAATAGACGACGCCGCGCTTTGGGCAGACGGTGAGGGTGTAACGTTCCAACATTTTGCGGCCGGCCCGGGGTGCTCGTTTTTCGCCGGTGGGTAAAAGCAGGGTTGGCACCTGACGCCAGACCACGTCGCCAAGACTAACCTGTTTGGTGACTTTCACTTTCACATCGCCGCGGGAAAAATGATAGTCGCCGGCCACGTCCAGAATGATCGGGGTGGTGGAGCCGACAATGCTTCCCTCAACAGCCAATCCACCTTCCGAAACCTTTTTGATCGTGGCCACAGTCATCAGCAGATCAACATCGGGCACATAGATATCGGTTGTGGAGAACAGAACTTCCCGCTTTTGGAAATCGAATCGGACATATTCAAAATTTTTCATGAAATCATACCCGAAAACGGTGTCCACATGGGGGGCCTCAATGCCGCGAGCAAAGGGGCCGAGCGAATGCAGGGCCATGCGGACATAGAGCGGGGTATTGTAAATTTCGACGTAACCCATATCCATCCGGGGCACGACAGCGGCAAAGCCCGGGGCGCCGCCGGTGTTCAGCGGCCCGGGGTAGCGCAATTGCTTTCTGGATGTGCCGAGAAATTCGGTTCCAAAATCCAGCGATGTCCCAAATTCCATCCAGGAAACCGGCGAGCCGGTATCGAGCAGCACATTCATGCTGCGATTCTGTGGGGTATTGCTGATTTTAATCAGAGGAATCGGGCCCGTTTCGAAGGCAACCGTCACCTTCTGTTTTCCGGGAATCTTTGGTGATCCCTGATAGGTCAGGCCATGCTTACCTTCGACCATTTGGAGTCCAAACTGTTCCGCCGGTTTTGCATGGGACAGATAGGTGTTCTGCTGCATCCGCGGCATGATAAACTCTTCCAATGCCTGGGCATTCAGAGTTATCAGGGCCGAGATTGAAGCAATCAAATGTACGTTTTGGTTCATGCCTTCTATTCGCATCCGAATGTTAATCTTCCGGATAACGCTCGAAATAAACAAAACCCTGCTGAGGACAGATCGTGATCAGATACGGTTCCAGCATTTTACGACCGGCGCGCGGCAGTGCTCCCGGAATATTCAGGAACTGCGTGGGTACCTTGCGGTAAATCAGGTCGCCTAGACCGACCTGTTTTGTAAATGCCACGTTTTTGTCGCTTCGGGTGAAGTGGAAATCGCCGGCCAGGTCCAGAACAACCGGTATCTTCAAGCCGTAGATCGATCCGTCGACGGTCAGGCCGTAGCCCGGTACGATTTGGATGCGCGCTTTGCTCATCAGCAGATCTTCATGGGGGATGTATGGATGACTGGATGAGAGGGTCATGCTCTGATTGCGCAGGCTGATCTGAATGGTTTCGAACTGTGACAGTAGATCAAATCCAAAGGAAACGTCTACATGCGGGTCGTAGATGTTCCGGGCCATTGGACCAAGCGCCCCATGGGACATGCGGACATAAACCGGAATATTTTCCATGAAAAGGTTATCAATTCGAATTTGGCCGATGACCCCGGCATAGGCATTCACATCTCCGATATTCCTTCCGCGGTAGGGGATGACATCATCATTCATGCCCATGAAGGTGACATCAAATTCCTGCGCTTTATCAAATTCCATCCAAGTGGTTGGAGAGCTGAAATCCAACAACGCATGGCCTTTTAGCCGTTTGGATTTACCCCGTATTTTGATTACGGGATAGCCATCGATCAAATCCATCGTGGCCTGATGATTCGGGTGCAGACGGGCCTGTCCTCGGAATGCGATTCCACCTTCGGCGGGATATGCGTCAAATCCGAAATACTGAGGGGTTTTAACCTTGGCGAGCGCGGCTTTCTGTTCGCGCTCCGTCATGTATTTTTCAGCACCGATATTGCCATCTTTTGTGCTGCAGCCGCTGAGTAGAGCCGTGGTGAAAATGAGTGAGAGTATGGCGTATGCTTTCATAGTTATTTTCCTTGGGCGTGAAAAGGTACACGTTTGTCATAGGTGTCGAGCAGAAGCAAGATATCCGTCGGGTTTTCGGAAAGACAGGCGATCAGTAGATTATCGGTCAGGGCAAACATCAGGTGCTGATCCCGGGCTAATGCCGGATCCTTATATTCCCAGATCGGCCAGACGGCATGTTTGCCGACAAACTCCAGTTTGCCACCAACCGCCGCTTCGAGTTTCCAGCGCAGCCAGGGGCTGCGCCAGCCGACCCAGCTTGCCGCCGCCCAGGTTTTCTGGTGCCCGGCGTTGCGAAAGGGGAGAGAGGCCACCGCAATTTCAGAAGATGCCGCGAGATTTTTCCAACCATTGGAAGCCGCAATAGTTTTGAGCGAAACCTCGCCACCGAGCGCTTTTTCAAGTTGTCCGCAAACCGGGCTGTTCAACAGCTCATCCAGATTTTCAGCTTTAAAAACAAAGGTGGCTCCGGCCGGAACGGCCTCGCGAACCGCATTCGGTTTAAAAGGCTGTGCAAACGAATAGACGACGATGGCGCCCGCAAACAGGGCGCCAAGTATCAACGTCAAAATGGGTTTGGTTTTTGTCATACTTGCACGGTGCCGACAATGTCGTACACCGAAGTGTGACCCTTTTCGGTCAGATAATGTTCAATTCCGTCGATGACCCGCCCGATCGTTGTCGGGTCGATAAAGTTGGCGGTGCCTACGGCAACGGCGGTAGCGCCGGCAATGAGGAATTCAATCGCGTCTTCGGGCCCGAAAATTCCGCCCATTCCAATGATTGGAACCCTGCAGTTTTGCGCGGCATCAAAAACCAGCTTAATGGCAATCGGCTTAATCGGAGGACCCGAAAGGCCGCCAAATTTATTGGCCAGCTCCGGTTCGAGCGTATCAATATTAATCGCCATGGCCGGCATGGTGTTCATAATGGCAATGGCATCGGCTCCCGACTCCTCAGCCGCGCGGGCAAAATCTCCAATGTTTGGAACATTCGGCGCGAGCTTTGGAATAATCGATTTTTTGGTTTTTCCGCGAACCAGCTCAATCACTTTTGAAAAAGTGGCCACGTCGGTGCCGAAAGCGGATCCGCCCTCTTTAACGTTGGGGCAGGAGAGGTTGATTTCGTAGGCATCGATGCCGTCTTCATCATCCATCATATCGACCACGCGGCCATAGTCTTCCATGCCCTTGCCCCAGATATTTACGATCACGGGTGTGTCGTACTGATTCAGAAATGGAACATACTTTTCAATAAAACCTTTGGCGCCTGGGCCCGGGAGGCCGATGGCGTTGAGCATGCCGCCGCGCGTTTCGAAAGTGCGGGGCGTTTGGTTGCCCACGTGTTCTTCCGGGCAGATCCCTTTAACGGTGATTGCACCGAGGCGGTTCAGGTCGACGAGGTCCGCGTATTCTGGCCCATAGCCGAAGGTCCCGGACGCGACGGTCACGGGGTTTTTCATGGTCATGGAACCAATTTTTATTTCAAGATTCGGCTTACTCATCCCACAGCACCTCCCGTGCTTCATAGATTGGGCCGTCTTTGCAGCAACGCGACCATTCCCATTCTTTCGCTTCCTCAGTCTTGCGTTTAATGACGCAAGTGAGGCAGGCGCCAACGCCACAGGCCATGTGGCGATCGATGGAGAGCCAGGCGGTAAAGTCGTGCTCGATGGCGCGGTCGCCGATGGCCTTAAGCATCGGGTTGGGTCCGCAACAGAAAACTTCCAATGATGGGAACTCCTGTTCGGCGGCCCAGGGGTCGAAGGCGTCGGTAACCAGACCCTGGATGCCGAGGGATCCATCGTCTGTCGTGGGGCGCACGTCCCATCCGAGTTTTTCAAATTCATTAACCAGCAGGATATCGATGGCTGAGCGCCCGCCGAAAAAGGCGATTCCCTTTTTTTCCATGCGCTGGGCCAGGATGTAAAGCGCGGCATTCCCGTAGCCACCGGCCACAAGCACTGGGGTTTTCGATGAATCGGCTTCCGGATACCCATTGCCCAGCGGGCCGATGATGTGGACATCGTCGCCAACCTGGATATTGGCCATGGCTTCGGTCCCTTTGCCGACGGCCTTGTAAAGGACAGCAACGCCGTTTTCGTCGGCCTGGTAGATGCTGAAGGGGCGGCGCAGAATGCGTTCTCCAAGGTTTGGAACCTGGAGACCCAGAAACTGCCCGGGCTGGACCAGCGGTCCGGTCACGGGAGCGGCCAGGCGGAGAATACGGTATTCGCCCTGGAAATTATCGTGTTCGATTACATTGGTGAGTTCTTGTTTCATATTGGCGCGGGATAATGGGGATTTCCCTTGGGCGGGTCAAACTTTTCCAAGGTTTGGAAGGGATGGGGTATGCTTTCTGCTGGTAATAAAGGTTTTCAATCATTGGAATTTTCGGCAGGTTTGTGAGGATTTCATGCCCGAACGGGGCGAAAGGGATATTATGAAGTTGAATGGGTTTTTGGCGGGGTTGGTTTGTCTGGCAACATCACTCACAGTGTGGGGGCAGGATGTTACGTATGATGCGGGCGGCACAACGGTTGAAACCGGCATTTTTGATGTCGGCACTAACAGCGTCTGGGTTGGGAATACGAATTCGAACAACCGCTTGGAAATGGCGGACGATTCGACCCTGAGTGCAAATCAATTTACGCTGGGGGCTCAGGCTTCTTCGACCAATAACTCCGTTCTTTTAGGCGAAGACGTTGCTCTTAATCTGGATGGCAGTTTGGTCGTGGGTTTGGGTGGAGCTTACAATCACCTGGAGCTGAAAGACGGAGCCTCCATTAATGCCGATAAGACGATCGACGAACAGTATTTGGTAATTGGCGTTGCTGACACCTCAGTAAGCAACCGAGTGGAAATCGCCGGGGGCGATGTTTATTTTAATGATGTGGTGATCGGAAGCGGCGGTTCTTCGAACGTCCTCATGCTGTCGGACGGGGGATTTCTCGACGCAGTGGATGGATATGTTGGTTTTGGTGACAGTTCGACCGGCAACCAGTTTTACGTCAGTGACGGCGCCATAGCGGATTTCAGGGGGACGCTGTATGTGGGGAGTTTCATAAATGCGGACAACCGGGTTGTGGTGACCAATGGCGGCTTTGTGGGAGTTGACGAACTCATTCTGGACGGTACGAATAATTGGTTTGATCTGGATGCCGGGGGCACGTTGACCGTGGCGTCGGATTTCAGTGCGTCCACCAATGGCTTTAACTGGAATAAAGGCGGCACCTTGAATGTGGGCGGCACGTTAACCGGAGTGAACGGCGGGATTGAAAGTAATCGTACGCTAGGCGTGTTTGGGACCTGGGACCAATCTGGAAGCAATGTGGTTGTGGGAGGCGTGAGCTCAAGCAACACCCTCCATATTTTCAGTTCAGGCCAGGTTTTGGTTGATAGTCTGACTATTGGTGCGAGCAATACCGCAATGAATGCCGTCCTCGTTGAGTCCAATGGAAAGCTGTCGATTGCCGATGGCCTAGCGATCAACGCAGGCAACTCGTTAACGATTCAGAATGGCGGATGGCTTTCGGTCAGCACTAATTTTGATGCTTCCATAACCGGATTCAATTTCGCGGCTGGCGGGACTCTGGAAACCACGGGGACGCTGACCGGGATGACTAGTGTTCTGGATGGTGCGCGTTCTGTTCGTCTTGTTGGCGGAAACTGGAATGCCGGAAATCTGGTGGTTGGACAGGGCGCTGCGAACAGCTCCGTTTATTTGAGTAGCTCTGGAATATTGACCTCTGGAGATGTCGTACTGGGTGCGGAAGCAGGTGCGAATAATAATAGAATCATGATCGATAACGGCACATGGAACTCATCCGGTTCAATCACGGTTGGTTCGAACGGCAATTACAACACCGTTTCTTTAATCGGTGGGGCAGAAGTCTTGGGGGCAACGGACCTGACCATCGGTATCGCAGGCAGCAGCAATACAGTTCGTATCGCAGGAACAAATTCGCATCTCGATGCCAATGGAGACGTCACTTTTGGTGGTGCAGGGTCGGGCAACCGTCTGTTTGTGGAAAGCGGCGGCCGGTTGGACAGCGCAAGCGGCACCATTGGCGGTTCCGGGAGCGAGGTCTGGATCAGCGGTACAGATTCGATCTGGGTGACCATTGGAAATATTGAGATCAACGGAACGGGTAACGCGCTCAATATTACGAATAGCGGAGCTGTAAATGTCGGACAGGAATTGTCCGTTCGAAATGGGGCTAACCTGAAGTTTGAATCGGGCGGCACTGCTGTTTCGGACAGTTATTATCAGGAAGATGATACGCGGCTGCTTTTTGATTCAGTAACCAATGCGCCGTTGGTGAAAACGTCAGGCGGATCTGGAGCAACGATTGAGGCTGGAGCCTCATTCGAATTTACGGGCCAAATCAATGAGCTGACTCGAAATGTGACGAACGAGCAACTGCTGGTAGAGTCCGTCGCATTGACCGTTAATGGAAATGCCAACCCAACCACGAATGACCTGTCCACCCTGAACGGAATCAGCAGTGATGATAGTAATCTCTACTCCATTAGTTTTCGCGCCCAGAATGATGATCTCATTATGGGAATCTTCCGCGAAAGTCTGGCTGTGAGTGCTGGTTTTGAGTCCAATACACAAATGTCTGCAGTGAGCGATGCAATTGATGATATTGCCGATCAGGACAATCAAAAGGCGATTAATCAGCTCGAAGTTCTAGGACAGCTTTCTAGGGGCGCCAACGGGCAGCAGAATGCGCAGTTGACCCAGTTGTATGAGCGTAATGCTCCGACCTATATGCATATGGAAGGTTTGTTCGAGGGCATGCGGCAGGTGCAGAATCGCGGGATTATGCCAGATACGTATTGGGCGATCGGTCCGCGTGGCCCGCAGGGTCCGCATCTCTATGGCGAACAGTCACAGTTGTGGTTTAAAGGATACGGGAGTTGGGGAACGCAGGATGCCGATGGTGCATATTCCGGCTATGATCAGTCGGTGTATGGTCTGGTTATTGGCTGGGATAAAGCATTCGGGGATCTGTTGTTTGGCCTGGCGGGGGGGTATTCATCGTCCAATATTAAGCAGGATGATAGCGACAAGAGCGACTCCGGTTTAGGTTATGGAATTCTATATGGCTCCTGGGGCACCATGGACTGGTTTGCGGATGGCAGCCTTGCCCTGGGCTTCGGCTCGGTTGAAAATAAAACCGGCACGGCTTTTGATACAAAATCTGATGCGGATATGACCCAGTTGGGCTTCTATCTTGGCGGCGGCAAAGAGATGGTGTTCCGCGATGATAAAATCTTTCTGACTCCGACGGTGGCGATTCTGGGCGGTAATTATTCGCAGGACGGCTATACCGAAAAATCGTCTAATTCAGTCAGCAAAAAAGTCGATGATTACAGCCGCTTTAGCTTTAAAACGGATATCGGCGCGGAAATGGTCTTCCGCAAGGAACTGGAAAAATCCGTGCTGATGCCGGATGTACATGCCAAATGGTTGCATGAGTTCAATACGGATGCCGATTCGGTGGGCTATACGCTGGTCGGCGGAACGGGTGATTATTCCTACACCATGACGGCTCCGGTTTCGGATCTGTTTGAAGTCGGGGTGGGGCTTTCGCTCTGGACAGAAAATGCCAAAGGTTCGGTTTATGAGTTCGCCCTCGGCTATGACGCGCGCTTCGGCAGCGGCTACCTAGCGAACGTCCTTGATCTGCGTGTGAACGTCGAATTCTAAAAAGTAAACGTGCGCTTCAAGCCGCATGTTAGATTCAGACGGTGCGTAACGAAGCTGGGATGCTTCGTCTACATTATTGACCTAGGGGCAGGGCTCGGGTAGCTTGTGCGCTCGATTTTTATGGGCCGTTATGCCCTGAACATTTAGCGTAACTTTATGAATGACCTTAGTTTAATACGAAATTTCTCGATTATTGCCCACATTGACCATGGGAAATCGACACTGGCTGACCGTATGCTGGAACTCACCGCGACGGTGGAGCATCGTAAAATGAAAGAGCAATTGCTCGATTCCATGGATCTGGAGCGTGAGCGGGGCATTACGATTAAAGCCCATCCGGTGACGATGAAGTATAAGGCGAAGGATGGAAAAACCTATACTTTCAATCTGATCGATACGCCGGGGCACGTGGATTTTTCCTATGAGGTATCGCGCAGTCTTCAGGCTTGCGAAGGTGCGATTCTGGTGGTCGATGCCGCGCAGGGGGTGGAAGCGCAGACCGTTTCGAATACCTATTTGGCGTCCGATAACAACCTCGATATTTTGCCGGTACTGAACAAAATCGAAATGCCGAATGCGGATATTGATGAGGTTTCGAAGCAGATTGAGGATATTCTGACCATTGATGCCACCGACGCGCTGCAGATCAGCGCCAAAAAGGGGATCGGCATCGAAGAGGTGCTGGAAGCTGTGGTTGAACGTTTTCCGCCGCCAACGCCCGCCGCGGATAACTTGACCCGAGCGCTTGTTTTTGACTCTAAATACGATGCATTCCGTGGTGTGGTGGTCTACATGCGGATCTTTTCCGGCACCATGAAAGCGGGCGACAAAGTCCGCGTGATGAGCACCGGAACCGATTATGAAATCAAGGAAGTCGGTGTGTTCACGCCTGAAATGGAGAAGCGCAAGATTCTTGAGGAAGGATCGGTTGGCTATGTGATTGCCAATATGAAGGATGCCTCTGAAATACAGATTGGCGATACGCTGACGCTGGCGAAAAATCCGGCCAAAGATGCGTTGCCTGGATTTAAGGAAATTCATCCGATGGTCTTTTCCGGTATTTATCCGGTGGAAACGTCGGACTATGAAAAACTCGGCGCCAGCATGGATAAGCTACGTCTGAATGATGCGTCGTTTTCTTTCCAAGCGGAATCGTCGATTGCGCTGGGCTTCGGTTTTCGTTGCGGATTTTTGGGATTGCTCCACATGGAAATCATTATGGAGCGCCTACGTCGTGAGTTTAATTTGGACATTATTTCCTCCTACCCGAACGTGGAATATCGCGTGATTTTGAAAAACGAAGAAGTTCAGTTGATCGATAATCCGATGTATCTTCCTGATCCGACGCTGATTGAGCGGATTGAAGAACCGATGATCAATGCGACGATCATCTGCCCGACGGATTATATGGGCGATATGATGTCGCTGATTATGGATCGACGCGGCCAGATCGTGAAAACCGACTCGATTGACGGGACGCGCGTTATGCTGACCTGCCATATGCCATTGAACGAGGTGCTGATTGATTTTTATGATCGTCTGAAAACCATTTCCAGGGGCTATGCCTCGATGGATTATGAATATTCTGACTATCAGGAATCCGAACTGGTACGTATGGACATCATGATTCATGGCGAAGTGGTGGATGCGTTTTCCAGTATTGTGCATCGCTCCAAGGCGGAGTTTCGCGGACGACAGATGTGTAAATCGCTGCTGGATGTGATTCCGCGCCAGGCCTTTTCCGTTGCCCTGCAGGCGGCAGTGAACGGAAAGGTGATTGCCCGCGAAACCATTCGGGCCTATCGCAAGGACGTAACGGCCAAGTGTTATGGCGGTGATATTTCCCGAAAGCGCAAATTGCTCGAGCGCCAGAAGGAAGGTAAGAAGAAGCTGAAGGCGATCGGTAAGGTGAATATCCCGCAGGAGGCGTTTATCGCCGTTCTTAAAACCAATAATAAGTAGATAGGCAATGGGCAAAAGGCATTAGGCACGAGGGTGGGATTTTCCTATTGCCTGTTGCCAAGTGCCTAATGCCATTCCCGAAGGGGAACAAATGAACTATTTTGCAAAACGAAAATTAAAGAAGCAGCTCAAAGAATATCTGCATATGGCGCGGCATGCGCGGCACATGCGTGAGGATATTGCTGATGCGGCTGATCTTGAAGCTCTGACTCTGGCCGAGGCGGCTGTGGTTGAGATTCAGAAAACGGGGCAGGGCGATGTGGAAGCTGCAGTCCAGACCTTGGAAAAAAAGGCGAACAAGGTTTATCCGTTTGCGCGTAAAACGCCGATGATGGAGTGGACGGAAACGATCATCGTTGCATTGGGTGCCGCGATGGCCATCCGGGCCTTTTTCTTCCAGCCTTTTAAAATTCCGACCGGTTCTATGCAACCGACGCTGAACGGAATTACGATTGAGGCTCAAGCCGAATCGACCATTTTTGACAACCCGCTCGCTAAATTCCCTAAATGGCTGATCACCGGGTCTTCGTATAAAGAGGTGCGGGCAAAAGCATCCGGGAAGTTTATGGAACAGAATGTCAGAGGGGATCGGGATAAGGTCATTATCACTATTGGCGGTGTGGATCATAAATTTCCCAGTTACCTCCGTGATGAGCTTCAGCGGCAGATCAGAGAGCGGTGTGAACAACAGCGTACGAATGAGCCCTACTATAATAAGGGCGATATCATTGTTTCTGCGAAGGTGATTGCTGGAGATCATATTCTGGTCAACAAAATGAAATATAATTGGATGAAGCCGGAGCGCGGTGATATTTCTGTTTTTGATACGCGGAACATAGCGGATCCGCGGGTGCGTAAGGATACGTTTTACATCAAGCGCATGGTCGGCCTGCCGAATGAAAAGATTCAGATTCAGCACCGTCGGCTGGTGGCTGATGGGGAAATCGTGTCAGAACCCCCCATGTTTGAAACCATCGCCACGGACCCGAAATACAGCGGTGGACATGCCACAACGGCGGGTTCGCGGTTGGAAACGGCGGAGGACTTTATTCAGCTGGGGGATGATGAATATCTGATGATGGGCGACAATACGCGCCCGAATATGAGTCTGGACGGTCGTTTCTTCGGCGGTGTTCCGCGCGAGGATTTCCAGGGGCCGGCGATTTTTGTTTATTGGCCGTTCCGCGAGCATTGGGGTGTTGTTCGCTAGTCTATAAAAATGAGGGATTTGCGGGTTGACTTCAATTTACGCTCCGCTACTATCCCAACCTCTTTTCCCGAAAAATGGGAACGAATTTGTTAAAACGGAGTATTTGAAATGCCGAATCTTAAAAGTGCTAAAAAAAGAATGCGTCAGAACACGGTTCGTTACGACCGCAACGTACAGGTCCGTACTCGTGTTAAATCTGCGCGTCGCAGCATGATGGAAGCACTCGAAGCGAAGGATGCAGAAGCTGGTGCAGCTGCGCTGAAGTCCTACAGCTCCGTGCTTGATAAAGCTGCAAAAGCAGGTGTCATTAAAAAGAACACCGCGATTCGCCGCAAAACCAATGCGGCAAACGGTCTGCGTAAGATTGGTTAACTGATCTTCCAATGATTGGAAAAAAAGCCTGCTGAGAGCGGGCTTTTTTTGTGTCTACAGAGGTTGGGTTCTAAGAATGTTCCCGGTTTCCAGGCATTGGAACCAAAAACTTAACCCTGCATAGAAAGTCTATTTCCACGCCTCAATCAGGTCATCGAGCATGAATTTCGCGATTTCATCTGCGGCTTTCGGCAGGGCACTTCGCTTCGAGGTCGTCAGGTCACTCTGAAATTGGAAGGTGACTTCTCCATAGGTTTTGGAACTGGAGATGATATCGCCGGTTTTGGTGTTTATCAGCTCTGCAATCCCGTCGACCTTAAGACGGTAAAGATCCGGGGTGGTGCGAAGGTCTTCCTCGTTTTTGTAGGCAATGGGCCTCATGTTGTAGCGGGTCAGCGTAATTTCGAGTACGGCATCCGCCTGTTGAGGCCCATTGACCAGTTTTACCCGCCCATCAAATTGAATGCGCTCTCGCATGGCGTGAGTGACCTGAAGTTCGATGGCAGATTCCGTGGTGTTGTTGATGACGGGCCCCATGGCGACCGTGTGAATATTTGCGTGAGTTGCACCGTCGAGTTGATAGCCCATGCACCCGGAAAAAAGCAGGGCGGCGGCGAGGCTGTTGAGCAGATAGAGTCTTCTTTTCATAAACGTTTCCAATAAAACGCAAAACTCTGCCGGAAAATTGAAAATTGTCAAAGCTTGATTCCGGCAGGGCGCGTGCTTAGTGTACGCGCTCTATTTTTAACCCGAAACCCGAGGAACGAATGAAAAAGGTACTGATTCCGACTAAGCTCGATGCCGTTGCGCGAGAAACCCTCAACAGTCATGGCGGCTATACCGTCGTTCAGGATGATTCTGCGGATCTGATGTCGCTCGCATCCCAGAACCCGGATACCTATGCACTTTTTGTTCGTTCCGAAAAAGTGACGCCGGAGGTCATCGATGCGCTACCGTCCCTGAAGGTCGTCATCCGCGCTGGTGCCGGCTATAACACCATCGATACCAAATATGCCCGTTCCAAGAATATAGACGTCATGAACACGCCGGGGGCCAACGCCAATGCCGTGGCTGAAGAGGTGATTGCTCTGATGTTGGCCGATGCCCGTCACGTCATCCCTTCCGATGCTTCGACTCGCGCTGGCAAATGGGAAAAGAAAAATTTCATGGGCAAAGAGATCACCGGAAAAACGGTGGGCATTGTCGGTTTCGGCGCCATCGGTCAGCTGGTGGCCAAACGCCTATCCGGATTCGAGGTGAAAATTTTGGCCTATGACCCCTTCCTGTCGGATGAGCGTGCACATGATCTGGGCGCCAAGTCGGCTTCGCTGGAAGAGATTTTTGAGCAGTGCGACTATATTTCCCTGCATATGCCGGAAAATGATGAAACGCGCGGGATTATCAATAAGACCCTTTTTGCGCGGATGAAGAACGGAGCGTCTATCATTAACTGCGCCCGGGCCGGCATTTTGAACGAAGATGACCTGCGTTCGCTGAAAGCCGATAAAGGCATTCGTTTCCTGAATGATGTATATCCGAAGGATGAAGCTGGCGATAAGCCGATTGCCGATATTGCCGATATCATGCTGCCACACCTCGGGGCCAGCACCGTTGAAGCTAACTGGAATGCTGCGCACCGCTCGGCGACCCAGTTGATTGGCTACGACGACAAAGGCATTGCTTCCTATGTTGTGAACCGTGATGTGCCGGAAGGGCTTGATAAAGCCTATTCTGAACTGGCCTTTGCTCTGGCTCATACCTGCCGCGGAATTGCGGGGGGTAACAAGAAGCTGAAGCTCATCGAAACCAGTTTTTACGGCGATCTGGCTGGCTACGCCGACTGGCTGCTGGTGCAGGTGGTTGCGGCATTATCGGATGATTTTGATCGTTCGATGGGATATGACGCTGCGCTTGAGTATCTCGGCGAAATGGGCGTGGAATATTTCAACCGCGAAACCGACACCAGCAAAGGATATGGGAATTCCATTACCGTCGACGTCACGACTTCGGTGGATTCCGCCCATTTCCAGCGCATCAGTGTTCGGGGTACCGTCGCTGAAGGCAATATGATGATTTCGAGAATCAACGACTTCGATAAGCTCTATTTCGAGCCGACCGGAACGGCCGTATTCTTTATCTACAAAGATCGTCCGGGTGTGATCGGTACAATTGGTAAGACGCTGGCGGAAGCCGGAATCAATATCGATGATATGCGTAACCCGCACGATCCTTCCGGTGAAAATTCCCTGGCGCTTCTGCGCACCAGTGAGCAGGTCGACTGCGCTGTGGTGGATAAAATTACTGCGGAGATTGACGCCCTTCACGCATCCTGTGTGAGTTTCTAAAGGAAACGCATAATGGAAACGAAAGTTCCAGAGTTCGGAAAAGCTAAGCGCCCCGGACTGCTGGAACTTTTTTTTACCTTTTCCCGGATCAGTTTCGTCACGATCGGCGGTGGCTATGTGATGTTTCCGGTGATGAAGGCAGAGGTGGTGAATTCCAAGGGTTGGATCTCCGACGAGGAGATGGTCGACTACTACGCCCTCGGTCAGTCGATTCCCGGCATTATTGCCATGAATACCACGACGCTGATCGGCTATCGCAAGCGCGGGATTCCGGGGGCGATCTGCTCAGCAGCTGGCATGGCGGCACCGTCGCTGATCGTGATTCTACTGATCGCGGCCTTCCTGACGCCTTATTTTGATCATCCTTGGGTGCAGAAGGCCTTTGCCGGAATTCGCGCCGCTGTCGTGGCGATGATTGTGATGGCGGTCTGGCAGGTGGGAAAAAAATCGGCGTCTACTCTTCCAACCCTTGGAATTGCCCTAGGCGCGTTTGCTCTGATTGTTTTGGCCGGGCTGCATCCGGTGTTGATGATTCTGCTCGGTGGATGTCTCGGCGCCATTCTATTCCGGAAAGTGGAGGGCACGTCATGACCATCCTCCTGGAGCTCTTTTATGCCTTCTTTGTGATCGGGAGTTTTTCGTTTGGTGGCGGCTATGCAATTTTGTCGTTTCTCCAGCAGGAGGTGGAACGGCGTGGATGGATGACCACCGAGCGGTTTGTGGATATGATTGCCATCTCGCAAAGCACGCCCGGGCCGATTGCCATCAATATGGCCACATTTGTGGGATATGAAACCGGCGGGTTGCTCGGCGCTTTGGTCGCCACGCTCGCTGTGGCCCTTCCCGGGATGATTCTGATGACCTTATTCGCGCTCTGTTTTTTTCATTTTTATGAACGCTCCGGCACACAGGCCGTGTTTAAAGGTCTGCGCCCTGCGGTCGTTGGTCTAGTGGCCGCAGCCGCTTGGCAGATCGGCAAGGTCGCCGTTGTGAACGGGGTCGCGGCGGGAATAACCGTTGTGGCGATTGTGCTCATCGCCAAATGGAAAATTAGCCCGGTGCTGCTGGTTATCGGGTCGGCGGTTGCCGGGATTCTGTTGTTCTAAAGCGGGACGATCATCTTGCCGGTCTAACGTAGTTGAGCATGACGAGCCGAGAACGGCGATCCGTAGTGTGGTGTTGAAATCGTGTTCGTTTATCAGGGGTGAAAAAAGAGTTTTGCGTAGATATAGGCTATCCATTCGGTCATGACCACTTTTACGCCTTCGCTACCTTTATACCAATCTCCGGCATCATAAGAGGCGGGGTCGAGGCAGGTGATCCCGATGTTGTATTCCGGGCCCAGCGCTTTCTGGTAGAGCATCCGGCTTCGGCGTCCATGCGGGCCGACGGTGATCAAATGCAGGTCACGCGATTCGAGATTATAGGCCATGAACGCTTCGCGCAGGGCGACGGCGGATAAATAGGTGCGGTCTTTTTTTTGATCGGCCGCGATGGCGGTTATAATTTGATTCTCCGGAATTCCGAGTTTGCGCAGTCGGTCGGCGGTCATTTCAGGGTAGGATTCAAATTGCTGAATATAGCTGCCGGTCTCAATAGGAACGCCGGTGCAGACGATTTTTTCATAGTCACCGAGTTTGTAGAGGGTGATAGCGTCATCGAGCGCAAAGTCGTGAATCCAGCCCTCAACCACCATAAGGCCTTTGTGTGGGGATTTTTCCGGGGCAAGGAAAGCGTAAAGATTGGCAATGAACGTAAGGCAGAATGCGAGGATTATGGTTGCTATCAGCAGCCAACCCAGCCATGTTGGGCGTCTTCGGGGACGTATACTGGTCAGTGCCAATCTCATGGTGTTGTTTATAGCAAGTTTCCAGAGGTTGGAAAAACCAGAAACTTCTTGCTTACGGGGGTTGACACGACCATGCCTCTTCTATAACTTCCCCCACCTTGTGTTTTTACCGAAGCAACGCTAGAGGACTATTTAAATGAAAACTTTTATGCCCAAAGAGGCTGACATTGTACGCGAATGGTATGTTGTCGACGCGACCGACAAACCGGCCGGCCGTCTGGCTGTAGTCATTGCCGACGCACTTCGTGGCCGCGATAAGCCCACTTACACGCCGCACGTTGATGTTGGCGCTTTTGTTGTTGTGGTTAATGCTGACAAAATCAAGCTGACCGGCAACAAAGAGAACGACAAAATCTATCAGGATTATTCAGGATATAGCAGCGGCCGTACGGAAACGAAGGCCAAAGAAATTCGTGAAAAGAATCCGGAACGGATCATCACCCAGGCGGTGAAAGGCATGTTGCCGACCAACCGTCAGTCCCGTTCCGCACTGAAGCGTCTGAAAGTGTATGCAGGTGCTGAGCATCCGCATGCGGCGCAGCAGGTGAAAGAACTGGCCCTCAACTTCTAAGCAGGATAAATTGATCATGGCAAAAGATACTCTGACATTAGCAGCAACCGGACGTCGCAAGACTTCTGTTGCACGTGTACGCATGACTGAGGGTTCCGGAATCATCACCGTGAACGGCCTTGAGTCCGATGCTTATTTTAACACCGCCCTTCAGCAGGAACTGCTCAAGAAGCCGTTCGAATGTGCCGGCGTAGCGGGAAAATATGATATCATCGCCTCTGTCAAAGGTGGCGGAAAATCCGGTCAGTGCGACGCAGTGGTTCATGCCGCTTCCCGTGCGCTTGCAGGTTCTGATGATGAGTTGAAAGCGGTTTTGAAAAAAGCTGGCTTCCTCACACGAGATTCCCGCATGAAAGAACGTAAGAAACCGGGTCAGCCGGGTGCGCGTAAACGCTTCCAGTTCTCCAAACGTTAATCGTTTCGAACTGCGAACGACAAAAGCCTCCCGGAGCCGGGGGGCTTTTTTTGTTTTCCAATCATTGGAAAAACTTTTTAATCCGCCTTCCGATCATTGGAACTAAAGGAACAGGATATGTATTCAGAAATTCATTTGCCGAAAGGCTTCAAATGCGCGGGTATTGCCGCCGGAATTAAACCGGCGAGTGTAAAAGATATGGCGTTGATCCTTTCGGAGCGGCCCGCCGCCTCGGCCGGTGTGTTTACGACCAATCAGGGTTGCGCAGCACCGGTCAAGGTGTGCAGGGCGCATTTAG
>CAKZQV010000153.1 GCA_937141895.1 uncultured Verrucomicrobiota bacterium | reverse complement strand
TCACCGGAATTCAGTTCTTCAAGCAGCCAATGCCCGTAAGCATATGTAACGATTCCAGAAAGGAAAAAATAACTCTCAGAAACTAAATACTTTGCCTCTTTATCGGAAACCCATTCTATATCTACACGAACCTCGCCCTTAGATTTTTCGTTCGGGTTTTGCGAGGCTGGAAAAATGGAGTATCCATATGTTCTCGTCAGAGCCTCCAGCATGCTTAAAGAAGCATCCTTTCCATTAAATTCCAGATAATAGCTACGCCCAGCACTTGGCCTCCCATAAGATCTAATAAAAAACTGAGTAATACATTCTACAGGACATTCCCCAGAATTAGGGCGTGAATTTCCGCAAGTGACTGGCAGTCCGCCCGAAACGGCTTCCCTAAAGTGAAATGGTCTCCTTTAATGCCGGTTGAAAACACCACATTGACAACCGAAGGAGACCGGGATGAACCGTACGCAGACCGCGCTGAAAATCCGAGAACAGTTTGATGGGTTTATGGGGATAGTCTCCCCCCATTTTTCAAAACCGCTCTGCAAGTTCCTCAACCAGATGGTGTTCGGACTCCAGTCCGCGAAGGACATCAAGCTCAGCAATGTGGCGCGTGCGCTCGACGAACCCATCGCGCTGAAGAAAACCGAGGAGCGGTTGTCGCGGAACCTCGCAGCGGAGGGGATGGACGAAAAGCTCAACGCGATAATCGCCGACGAAGGGGCGTCGAGGATCGGTCGGGACACGCTGATCATCGTGGACCCAACCGACATCCGGAAGGAATACGCCGAGAAGATGCCGTATCTCGCGACCATCCACGACGGAAGTTCCGGCGAGCTGGCCACGGGCTATTCCGGCTGCATGGCGGTGGCCTGCGAGCCGCGTTGCCGGACAATGACGCCGCTGCACCTGCGGCTGTGGTCGTCCGAGGCGCCGGACTTCGTCAGCGAAAACCACCAGGTGCTCGAGGTGATGCGCACGATCCACGGGGCTGCGGAGGGGCGCGGCATCTTCGTCTACGACCGCGGCGGCGACCGCAAAACCATCATGCACGAACTGCTCGGCCAAGGCAGCCGGATGGTGGTCCGGCAGGTCGGCAACCGCCACGTCATCTTCAACGGCAAGCCGCGGGAGGAGCTCGAAGTGGCCGAGGGCTGCGCGATGAAATACGCCGAAACCATCGTGAAGGAAACCCGCAAAGGCGAAAAGACCTACCGCCTTGAATTCGGCGCGCGCAAAGTGAAGCTGCCAGGCCGCGGCGAACAGATGACCCTCGTCGTGGTGCGCGGGTTCGGCAAGAAGCCGCTAATGCTGCTGACCAATGTCGAGGTAAAGAACAGCCGCAAATCCGTATGGCGCATCGTGGAGGCGTATATCTCGCGCTGGCTCGTCGAAGAGGCCATCCGCTTCATGAAGCAGAGCTACAACCTCGAAGACATCCGCCTGCTCGACTGGCAACGGCTCAAGAACATGATGGGCATCCTGCTCGTTGCGCTCTACTTCCTGAGCGTGCATCTGGGCGAAGGGCTGCGGCTGCAAATCCTCGCCGGGCACATCGTGGCGGCCTCGAAACGCTTCTACGGGGTCACGGAATTCTGCTACTACGCCCTGGCCGACGGGGTCGGCGCGTTGCTGTCGCGGATCAGCCCGAAAAAAGCAAAGCCGCCCCCGAAAAACAACCCGCAGGATCTACTCCCTGGATTTCTCTGAAAAAGTGGGGAATGTCCTGTTTGGAATCGGGTTGTCGGCATGCAGCAAATCGCCTTAACTCCCAACAATGACTTTTCAG